>CAINEG010000019.1 GCA_903847655.1 uncultured Bacteroidota bacterium | reverse complement strand
TTTCCATTTTTAGGTCTAAAAACTAACAAATATTCGCTTTTGGGGGATTTCTGCTATTCCAAAAAAAAACCGCCACGATGATTCGCGGCGGTTAAACGATTGCTTGCCAATTGAAAGCTTGAAGGATCAGCTGGCCAACAATTAATTATTTATTTTGCTTTAGCAGCAGTATCAACTGTTGCAGCAGCAGTGTCAACAGTTGCAGCAGCAGCTGTATCAACAGTTGCAACAGCAGTATCAGTTTTAGCTTCAGTTGAAGCACCACCGCAGGCAGCTAATGCAGCGATAGCGAAAATTGCGATTACTTTTTTCATTTGGATTTGTTTTAATTAATTAATTATACTCTTAATACATAAAGCTTAAAAAGGTAACCCCCTTGCACTTAAAAAATTAAAAAAGACCCTATTTTGGGTTACTTTTGCCCTAAATAAGTATTAATCTCTTGAAAGCTGAATCAAATGAACAAGCCCTATTAAAGGGATTAGCCAATAATGACTCCAAAGTGGTGGAAGCCCTATATAAGAGTCATTTTAATATGATTCAGCACTTTGTTTTAAATAACAATGGCTCTTTTGATGACGCTAGGGATGTTTTTCAGGAAGGGATGATTGCACTATACGAGAAGGTTCAAACCGAATCATTTGTGCTTACCTGTCAAATTAAAACCTATCTTTTTTCTATTTGTAAGCATGTTTGGCTAAAACGCTTGCACCAAATGGGGAAATACAGCAGTCCTTTGAGCGTTCAGGAAGATAGCATTTCCGTTGAAGACGATTTGAAGGATCTAGAGAAAAAAGATGCGTCTTTTGCTATCATGGATCGCGCTTTGAATAGTTTAGGAGAACCTTGTAAAAGCTTATTAGAAGGCTACTATATCAATAAAAAAGGAATGCAGGAATTGGCAGCAGATTTTGGATACACGAATGCCGATAATGCAAAGAATCAAAAATATAAATGTTTGCTGCGCTTGAAAAAATTATTTTTTGCACAGTACAATATTGGAGATTAAGAAAAACTGAAGAAAGAATTGATTATGGAAGACAGAACATTAATAGAAACGATCGAAAAATATTTGACAGGCGCCATGTCTGCTCAAGAGGTTGAATTATTTGACACCCTGAGGAAAAATACACCCGAGATTGATCAAATGGTGGTAGAGCATAGCATGTTTTTACAACATATGGATATCTATGCCGGCAGACGCAATTTTACCCACCTCACTGAAAAAACTTTTGAACAATTATTGGCAGCTGGTGAATGGGCCGATGAAAATACTTCTACCAAAACTAGGGTCATCCAGCTTTGGAACAAATATAAAAAAGTAGCGGCCATTGCTGCATCAGTGGGTGGCTTCATCGCTTTAACTACTTCTGCTTTGATGATGTATTTTTCGCCAAGTTTAAATGGCAATCAATTGTTGCAATTAAGCAAGGCCATCGAAGTCATTAAGAAAAATCAGCAGGTGCAAGGACATTTATTGAATGAAGTAAAATCCAAAGTACCAGAAAATGCAAAACTAATCAGTGGTGGTTCAGGATTTTTAGTGAATACCAAAGGATACATCATTACCAATGCACATGTACTTGTAGGGAATGGTGCCATAGTAATTAATCATAGAGGGCAAGAATTGCAGGCAAATATCATATATGCAGATAAGGCACTTGACCTTGCTTTGCTAAAAATTGAAGACAAAGATTTTATTGAACCCAAATCTATACCTTTTAGTATTCGTAAAAAAATGAGCGATTTAGGGGAAGAAATTTTCACTTTAGGTTATCCAAGAAATGACAATGACATCGTTTATGGTAAGGGCTATTTAAGTGCCCAAACTGGTTACGAAGGTGACAGTAGTTCTTTTCAAGTTCAGATAAGTGCCAACCCTGGTTATTCAGGAGCCCCTATATTCAATGACAAAGGCGAATTGATTGGCATCATTAGCACTAGACAAAAATTGGCAGAAGGGGTTGCCTTCGCTATTAAATCAAACAAGATCATTGAGTTGATTGATAATGCTAAAGAAAATGACGACAATGCGGAGATTAAATTAAAAATTTCTAAAGGAGCTCAGCGCAATGCTGCCAATAGAAAAGAACAAATTAGCAATTTGAAGAATTATATTTTCAGCGTACGTTCTTACAACTAATTAGCCACTAAGTTATTTCCAAAGATTGGTAGGATACAGTTGACTATCCACTAGTGCATCAATACTTGCTTTTACACCTGGGGCATCTTCTTTATAAGTAACCCCAAACCATTTTGCATTGGTTGGTATTACTTTCACTTGACCCATGCCTAATTCTTTAAATCTTCCTGCTACATAAGGAATATAATATTCAGATTTTAATTCCTGCCCTTTCTCTTTTAAAAATAAGTCAAACTCTTTGGCACACAAATCGATAAATCCGGGGGCAAAACACATGAAATTCATACTCACTCTTGTTTTTTCTTCTAAAGCGGTCTCTATTTCGTTTTCTTCAAATACAATTTGACCATTTTCCTTCCGGTAAATTTTAGTACGCTCATGGATAGAAGTCAAATAGCCTTTTTCATCGATGGAACAAACTCCCCTACTTACCGTTCCATTCTCACTTAAGGTATTGGCCAATTCATAGCCTAGAATACAATTGGTAGATTCATTGCAGTCCTTCGTTAAAAAATCATAGGCTTGTACAAAGGCCTCATTGCCATAATAATCATCTGCATTAATCACAGCAAAAACTTCTTTTACTTCCTCCTTACAACACAATAAGGCATGCGCCGTACCCCAAGGCTTTACGCGATCTACGGGCAGGTTAAATCCTTCTGTATATTTATCTAAAGATTGATAGACATAGGCTGTTTTTATTTTTCCAGCCAATTTAGGTTCAATTGCTTTTTTGAAAGCTTCCGCAAAATCTTCCCTAATAATAAACACCACTTTACCAAAGCCTGCTCGTATGGCATCATAAATAGAATACTCCATTATGGTCTCTCCCGAAGGACCAAAACCTTCTGTTTGTTTCATACTTCCATATCTACTTGCCATGCCTGCTGCTAAAATCACTAAAGTAGGTGCCATATTATTTCAAAGCTTTACATTGTATTAAATTGGTATTTTTACCCTGCTAGATAATAAATACATCGTGTAAAATTAGCCCATTTTGATTAAATAGAAAAACATTGACTCCAAATCCTATTCTTCAATTCTTACCTACTTATAGTAGTACACAATACCCGATAAGTCTGCTTAGATTAGATCAATTACATCCCATTGTAAGTGGCAATAAATGGTATAAACTTAGATTTTATATTCAGGAAGCCATCGACAAGAAAGCCAGTTCCATCGCCAGTTTTGGAGGGCCTTATTCCAATCATTTGGTGGCCATGGCTTATGCAGCAAAACAAAATAAGCTGGGAAGTATTGGTTATGTAAGGGCCAATAAAAGCGAGCCAATTACACCTAGTTTAGCGGAAGCCATTGCTTATGGCATGCAGTTGGAATTTATTGGTAGAACCGATTTCCAATCCATCAAAAATGAATTGATTGAAAAAAATAAACAAGCTGCCAGTACTTCCATTTATTTTATAGACGAAGGAGGCTATGGAAGATTAGGTGCTAAAGGTGCAGCAACAATGCTTACCAATCAAACAAGTGAATTTGATTACATCATTGCAGCAGTAGGTACTGGCACTATGCTGGCAGGCATCATCAATGCTACAAAGCCCCATCAAAAAATTATTGGTATCCCTGTATTAAAAAATGAAACAAGTTTAGAAGCGGAGATAAATGCATTGGTACTTAATAAGCATGTAGATTGGAAACTGCTCCATCAATTTCATCAAGGAGGTTATGCGAAAATCAATCCTGCTTTAATTCAATTCATGAATAATTTGTGGACCCTCGAAAAAATACCTACCGATATTGTTTATACTGGCAAACTACTTTTTGCAGTAAAAGCTTTAATCCAAGACAATTATTTTAAAACCAATAGCAAGATACTCATTATACATAGTGGAGGCTTGCAAGGGAATAGATCCTTGCCAAAAAATACTTTACTTTTTTAAAAGGAAAAATTTCTGCTAGCTCATTCTAGGCATTGACCAAATCGCAATCAAATACCAGGGCAAAATGTTTCTTAATTTTTTCTTTCACTTCTTCATAATCTAGTTTTCGACCTAACTCTTTTTCTAGAGAAGTAACTGTTTTGCCTTGAATGCCGCAAGGTACAATCAATTCAAAATGAGACAAATCGGTATTGACATTCAATGCAAAGCCATGCATCGTAATCCATCTACTACATTTAATTCCCATGGCACAAATTTTTCTGGCCATAAAAGGATCATCCGGTTGCAACCACACCCCAGTTTCTCCTGCACTTCTTTCCCCTTTCAAGCCATATTCTTCTATTACATTGATAATGACCTGTTCCAAGCTTCTCAAATACCAACCCAAATCGGTTTTGAATTTGTCTAAATCTAAAATAGGATAGCCCACCACTTGTTGCAAGCCATGGTAGGTGACATCTCCTCCTCTATTGATATGAAAAAACTCAATGCCTAATTTTGCTAAATGTTCCTCCGAAACCAATACATGCTCCCTTTTGCCACTTTTACCCAAGGTAAACACAGCAGGATGTTCTACTATCAAGAATCTATTTTCTGTGATAGTTTCGGCCATTACCTCCTCCTTCTGCCTAGCCGCCCATTTGATTTGTGTATTTTTTAAGAGCAAGGCCTCCTGGTATTCCCAGGTAGGTTGATAGGAACGAATACCTAAATCTTCAAATAACACTTTTTGACGCATGAAGCAAAGTTACAAACTAAGCTGCAATATCTTACTTTTGCATCATGGCTGAAAAACAAGATCCAATACAAGAAGAAAACAATGAGTCCCTGTATGAACGTTCTACATTTATAGTAGACAAAGGGCAGGAACCTACCCGTATCGATAAATGGGTACAAGCTCGCATTGAAGGCATCACTAGAAATAAATTACAAAATGGCATTGACGGAGGATTTTTAACCGTGAATGGCAAAGTAGTGAAGAGTAATTATAAAACAAGACCAGGTGATGAAGTAGTTTATTTAAGCATCATTAATCCAGAATATACCGAGCTTAAACCAGAAGCTATGGATTTGGATATTGTATATGAAGATGAAGCTGTCATGGTGATCAACAAGCCTTCCAATATGGTGGTTCATCCAGGCATTGGAAATTATACAGGTACTTTATTGAATGGTGTAGCCCATCATCTTTTATCTCTTAATCCAGAATTAAATGAAGAACTCTTACCTCGTTTTGGTTTAGTGCATCGCATCGATAAAAATACGACCGGCTTAATTGTACTTGCAAAAACACCCGAAGCAGCAAGCCATTTGGCCAAACAATTTTTTAACCATACGGTTGAAAGAAAGTATGTGGCCTTGGTATGGGGAGATATGGAACAAGAAGAAGGCACTATTGTAGCCAATATTGCACGTCATAAATCCAATAGAAAAATGTTTGATGCTTATCCTGATGAAGAAATTGGGAAGCATGCCATCACCCATTATAAAGTGATTGAACGTTACAATTACGTGACCTTGGTATCTTGTATTTTGGAAACTGGGAGAACACATCAAATTAGGGTGCATATGAAACACATTGGCCATACCCTTTTTAACGATTTTGAATACGGAGGAGATAAAATTTTAAAAGGCACCATCTATACCAAGTACAAACAATTCGTTGACAATTGTTTTGAAGCCTGTGCTAGATGCGCGTTGCATGCACAAACACTTGGCTTTATTCATCCTACTACCGAAAAGAAAATTGTATTTGATAGCCCCCTACCTTCCGATATGCAAGCAGTAATTGAAAAATGGAAAAATTACAAAGCCTCGGCCAATCAATAAATTATAATTGATGGCTACTGCTTGTCCATCTTAAATAGATTTTTGCAAATACATAGCCAAAGGCAAGTCCTATGATAGTGCCCACTAATACATCTAGTGGGTAATGCACCCCCACATAAATTTGCGCATAAGAAATCAACCCCGCCCATAAAAAAAATAGGTAAGTATATTTTTTGAACAAAGGTTGTAAGGTCATAAACACAAACATGGCCAAGCTAAAATGATTGGCTGCATGAGAGGAAGTGAAACTGAAACTAGATGGACAAGCACCTAATAATAATTTTACATGAGCGACCATGGATGGATCGGCACAGGGTCTGAGTCGATGTACGAATGGTTTAAAAATAAAACTACTTACTTGATCGGTCAAAGCAATTGTGATCGCCACCGTCACTACCCATTTCCAAGCCTTCCATCCCCATTTGTAAAATAAGCACCCTAGCAATAAAACATACAAAGGAAACCAATGTTCAGAAGTACGCATCCAGGGCATCATTGAATCAAAGAATGAATTGTTCCATTGTCCATTAATCTGCTCAAACAAAGCCTGGTCTCCCCTATAGATGGTCGCCCAAATATCTAGTATCATGGCATAAAGATACAAGGAAGTGTAAAAATTTAAAGTAAATTTGCCCAACCATTTATAATGTAAAAGCGCCCTTATGCCACTTATTAAGAGTATTTCAGGATTTAGAGGCACCATTGGTGGCCAACCCAATGAAAACCTAACACCAATAGATATTGTAAAATTTGCCTCTGCCTATGGTACTTGGCTATTAAGCAAGGCCCCAGGCAAGAAGAAAGTAGTGGTAGGCCGTGATGGCAGGATCAGTGGTGAAATGGTGGAAGCCTTGGTGGAACAGAGTTTATTGGCCCTAGGCATCGATGTGATTCACTTGGGCTTAAGCACCACTCCCACCGTTGAAATGGCCGTAGTTTTTGAAAAAGCAGATGGGGGTATTATATTAACTGCCAGCCATAATCCCAAACAATGGAACGCTTTAAAATTATTGAACGAAAAAGGAGAGTTTGTAAGTGGCGATGAAGGTAAAACTATTTTAACGATGGCGGCCAATGAGGATTTCAATTACGCCCAAATAGATCAAATAGGCAAAATTATTCCAGATAATCATAGTTTAGAAAAACACATCCTTGCTATCTTACAAAATCCTTTAATCGATATTGCTTTAATAAAGCAGGCTAATTTTTCTGTGGTCGTAGATGCCATTAATAGTTCAGGTGCATTTGCCGTGCCTGCATTATTGAAAGCCATTGGCGTTAATCAAATCACTGTGCTCAATGAAACTATGAATGGCGAGTTTGCACATAACCCAGAACCGCTCAAAGAACATTTGACTGAATTGTGCGCTACGGTTTTAAAAAATAAAGCACATATAGGTATAGCCGTAGATCCTGATGTGGACCGCTTGTGCTTTGTGAGTGAAGATGGAAATTTATTTGGTGAAGAATATACCTTAGTGGCTGTAGCCGATTATATTTTACAAAATAAAAAAGGAAGTACCGTAAGCAATCTTTCTTCTACAAGAGCATTAAGAGATGTCACAGAAAAACATGGCTGTAGTTATTTTGCTAGTGCCGTGGGAGAAGTAAATGTGGTGAATAAAATGAAACAAGAAAGTGCAGTGATAGGTGGAGAAGGCAATGGAGGCATCATTGTACCCGATTTGCATTATGGTAGAGATGCCCTTATTGGCATTGCTTTATTTTTGACTCATTTAGCTAAAACCAAATTAAGCGCATCTGCCTTAAGAGGCAGCTATCCTGCTTATTTTATGAGCAAGATGAAAATAGATTTAGAAGCAGGCACTTCTCTAAGCAAAATATTTAGCACGCTTGAAGATAAATTCAAAAACTATTCCATCAACAAAGAAGATGGTTTAAAAATAGATTTCGATCAAGAATGGGTACATTTGAGATCAAGCAATACCGAGCCCATCATTCGCGTCTATACTGAATCCACCTCTCAGGCCAGTGCAGACAAATTAGCTCAAGAGATTATTTCAATAATTGAAACAATTAAGTAATTTAGCCAGATGGATAGAATTTATTTTGACAATGCCGCAAGCACTCCCTTAGATCCATTGGTACTGGAGGCTATGATGCCCTTTTTAAGTGCGCAATTTGGCAATCCATCTTCTATTTATAGCTATGGTCGTGAAACTAGAATGGCCATTGAACAAGCAAGAAAATCAGTGGCTAAAAATTTAGGTGCCCGTCCTTCTGAAATATTTTTTACCAGTGGAGGTACCGAAAGCACCAATACCATTTTAAATGCAGCCATTGAAAATTTAGGTTGTACGCATATTATTAGTTCTCCTATTGAGCACCATGCCACTTTACATACAGTGCTACATTTGGCTAAAAAAGAAAACATTACTTTAAGCTTTGTACAAATTTTACCCAATGGGCATATAGATATGGCTCATTTAGAAGCCTTGTTGAATGAACATCCGGTTAAAACTATTGTCACTATTATGCATGCCAACAATGAAATTGGCAACATGATTGAACTCAATGAAATTGGCGCCCTCTGCAAAAAACACAATGCTTATTTTCATAGCGATACGGTTCAAACAGTGGGTCATTTCGCCTTTGACTTAAGCCATACCCCTGTTGATTTTATCACAGGTGCTAGCCATAAATTTCACGGTCCTAAAGGCATTGGCATCTTGTACATCAATGAAAATATTAAAATAAATCCTTTCATTCATGGAGGTGCACAAGAAAGAAACATGCGTGCAGGTACCGAAAACGTGTATGGAATTGTTGGCTTTGCCAAAGCTTTAGAGATTGCGACTGCCAATTATGAAAAAGACAGCCATTACATAAGCGCTTTGAAAAAATACCTCTATGATGCATTGATTGCAAAAATACCTGGCATTAGTTTTAATGGTGATCCTTTTGGAAATTCATTGTACAACTTACTAAGTGTCAATTTTCCAAAATCTGAAAAAACTGAGATGCTTCTTTTTAATTTAGACATTCATCATATTTGTGCCAGTGGCGGAAGTGCCTGTTCAAGTGGTGCACAGCAAGGTTCCCATGTCATTCAAGCCCTGAACAAAGGAACAGACATCGTTACTGTTCGCTTTTCTTTTTCTAAACACAACACCAAGGCCGAAATTGATACAGTGGTCCACACATTGACTAGCCTTCTATAAAAAAAGCAGGAGCACTTTGTTAAGTACTCCTGCTTGTATTCATTTGAATTTTTTAATTGCTACTTTTTCTTAGGTGCAAAATCCTGCTCCATTTTTGTAATGGCTGCAATTAACTGATAAGAAGTTAAAGCATCCTGTACAAAGGAAGCTTGCTTATTGTTTAAACTACTTGGTTTGTTTTGGTAAGCGCTTTCGATACCCATTTGGAATTGATCATCGCTCATAGCATCTCCTAAAGATTTATAATAAGCAATTTCTTGTTTTAAATCTTTTAAGACAGAATTGGACACTTTTTTGGCCAATTCTAAATCTCCAGCTGCATAACAGGACTGCAAGAACAAATAAGAAAAATAATTGTGTTGATTGCCTCTATTTGACGTCATACCATAAGGGAAACTTTTTTCATTGGTTTCGCTGTCCATTTTTCTAAGCACTTTTCTAGCACTATCCAATTTACCTTCTGCTACCAAGGCTTGTGCAATTTGAGACACGGCCAAACGAATGGAATTCAAATGACGTCTATTTTCTTCATCATAATACACGGTTGAATTTTTTGCGTTGCCAAAAGCAAATTTAGTCATTACCGTATTGTAGGAAGCTGCGGCGTCAATACCTCCGCCGTCCACTGGTACTAATTCATAAGACATGCCTGTTTGACGAACATATTTATCTAGGCCCATTTCTTTTAATTCTTGCGTTGAAGTAAAGCAAATAGGTCGCTTAAATTGAGTTGTCGCAATGATGGCATAAATAGCCAATTCATTTTTTAATAAGTATTGTCTTTTAGGATTAAAATCAATCAATAAATTATCTACAATTTTATCCGTTGGTTTAGCAATACCAGAGGCCAAAGCAAATTCTTTGTTTACGGGTACTTTAAATTTATGGGTAGGGAAAATATTTACTGGACCATCTTGCGTTGAAGCCTGATATTTTCCAGCTGGATCCGCTACCACATACCTCAATACAGAATCTAAATTGTGGTATGCTGATTCACCATAATCGGGCAAAGCATTGTAATAAGCCACATTTAATTTATTACCCACCACTTGTTCTTCGGTAAAAATAACATCGAATTTATCACTCTTGTTGACTTTGTACCTTAATTCTTTCATGTACCAATCCGATCCCAATAAACTATTCACCACCACACGCACATCTGGACGAATGCCTTCTACTTCTTGTGCATACCACAATGGGTAAGTATCATTATCTCCAAAAGAAAATAAGATGGCATTAGGAGGACAGCTTTCTAAATAATTGCGGGCTAAATCGCGCGGTAAGGTTTTTTGGCTTCTATCATGATCGTTCCATTCTTGTTGTGCCATGAGTGCAGGTACTGCCAAAAATGAAATGACAGTGGCTAAAATTGCAGCCATTTTTTTAGTCAGGAACTTTTCTATCCAAAATGCAATTTGTAATACTCCTAGCCCAATCCAAATGGTAAATACATAAAAAGAACCTACATAAGCATAATCACGCTCACGTGGTTGTAAGCTTTGTTGGTTCAAATACATCACAATCGCTATTCCTGTAAAAAAGAATAGAAGCCCAGTAACGATTAAATCTTTTTTATTTTTTTGGTATTGGAAGATAAAACCAATAATGCCTAAAATAAATGGAAACATATACAAGCTATTGTGTGCCTTGTTTGCATTTTTAATGGAATCTGGCAATTTAGATTGGTCTCCAAAAATTAAATTATCTATTAATGAAATGCCTGTGCTAAAATTACCATCTCTTACATTGCCAAAGCCTTGTAAATCGTTTTGCTTACCTGCGAAATTCCATAAAAAATAACGTAGGTACATAAAACCAAACTGATAGTTGGTAAAGTATTTAATATTGTCTCTTAAAGTAGGCGGTGTGCCATCTTCTACGCCAGCAAAGGCTTTAAAGCTATCCATCTGGCCTCTGTCATTGTCTGAATCCCACATTCTTGGGAACAAATGTGCTGAAGGTGCCGATGCCCAGTCTCTCTTGTAATTTTTTCCCGCAATTTCATAAGTAGCTGTTGACTTTACATATTGATCACCATTTTCTACATTGTCTACTTTGTCTACATAATCTGGACCAAATACAATTGGCCAATCTCCATATTGCTCTCTACCCAAATAACCCATTAAAGTAACAGGATTGTCAACATTGTACATATCAACAGAAGGATCTGCACTTGAACGAATCATGGTGGTCAAATAACTGGTATAACCCAACAAGAAAAACACCACCGACCAAATGCCCAATTTCAAAAAATAAAATCCTTTTTTATTGGCATACAAAATGCCTAAAGTTAGCAGCACTGCTACCAATACAAAGAAGAAAATAAACCCTGTAAAGAAAGGCAAGCCAAAAGAGTTCACAAAATTGATGTCAAAAGCCCCTGCCCATTTGATGGTATATTGAATTAAAAATACTTGCACAAATCCTGTGATAATGACGCCTATAAAAAAGGCCAATAATCCGCCCTTGAAACTTGGCTTGTATTGTCTAAAATAATACACCATGACAATAGCGGGGATGGTCAAAATATTCAATAAATGCACCCCAATGGAAATCCCCATTAAATAAAATATAAAAATGATCCATTTATCTGCACCAGGTTCATCGGCTTTGTGCTCCCATTTTAAAATAGCCCAAAATACCAAGGCGGTAAAGAAAGAACTAAGTGCATACACTTCCCCTTCTACGGCACTGTACCATGCGGTATCACTAAAAGTATATGCCAATGCGCCTACAATGCCAGCGCCCATGATTAAAATAATTTGGCTATTGGTGAGCTCGATACCCGTTTGCTTTTCCACCAATCTTTTGGCAAAATGCGTAATGGTCCAAAACAAAAACAAAATAGTAAACCCACTGGCTAGCGCACTCATGGTATTGACTGCCTTTGCCGCTGTCAAAGGATTGTCTCCAAATAAGATAATGAACAATCGACCTAATAAAACAAACATAGGCGCTCCAGGAGGATGTGGAATTTGCAATTTATAGGCACTGCTTATAAATTCACCGCAATCCCAAAAACTACCGGTTGCCTCTGTGGTTAGCACATAGGCAGTACAAGCAATTAGGGTCACGATCCAACCCGTCCAATTATTGATTTTTTTGAAGTCCATTTTAGGCGTTTTATTAGATGCAAACTTAATTGAAACTAGCCAAAATGGGAAATATATAGCAGCTTTAAGTATATTTTAAGATTTCCCCGTTCCCCCTAGGTTTTTTATCTTTGTGGCCCATGAGTCAACCACGTTCTGTCGCATTTCACACCTTAGGCTGTAAACTCAATTTTTCAGAGACTTCTACCCTTTCTAGACAATTGGAGCAGGAAGGCTTTGAGAAAAAAGCTTTTACTGAGATGGCGGATATTTATGTCATCAATACCTGCTCTGTTACAGAGAATGCCGACAAGGAATGTCGCCAATTGGTCAGACGTATCCAACGACTGGCCCCTGAAAGTTTTGTCGTGATTACTGGTTGTTATGCTCAATTAAAACCCACAGAAATTGCCAATATCCCTGGTGTAGATTTGGTTTTGGGTGCTGCTGAAAAATTTAATTTAGTGCAGCATTTAGCTAATTTAACCAAGGGCGATGCCACTAAAATTTGCAGCTGTGACATAGAAACCGTCACTGGTTTCAATGCTTCTTTTTCTGTGAATGATCGAACCCGAACATTTTTAAAAGTTCA
>CAINEG010000018.1 GCA_903847655.1 uncultured Bacteroidota bacterium | reverse complement strand
GTGCAAAATATTATATTTTACTGCTGCCATGGCATCCACATTACGTTTCATCATGTCTAATGGAATAAAATGACGGGCCACATCTACCATCATGCCTCTCCATGGAAAGCTAGGCCAGTCCTGTATTTCCATCTTTTGTAAAACAGCACCCTGGCTATAGTCATTGAGTAATTGTGCTAAAGATTCCAATGCATTTAAAATGCCAATTTCAGTAAATGCTTTGATAGTAACATGGTCATCAATACTTAAAGTATAGCCTTCTTTAGATTTGACATCAGTATTTTTTTCTTTGACCCATTCAATCTGAATGTTGGGATTGTTGCGTTGGTCAACTACTATATTTTTTAAACTGTATTGCTTGTACTTTTTAGAAAAGCGTGCAATGGCTTTTTCAATAAGTATACTTTTATTTCCGATGTAGTTTAGATGGGTTGTTGTTGGAAAAACAAACTGCCCTTCTTTAATGATTAGGCTTTGAGGATAGGGCATAATGCCAATGGAACCAGCTTGACCCCATGTAGTAGCTATAAAAAATAAACAAATAGAAAAGAGTAGTAAGCTTTTTTTCATGCGCAATAATTTATTAATGAAAATACTAAATTACTTGCTCAAAAAAAAGGGCTTTATTTAGCTCTTCTTCTGGCTTCTTCTGCTTCTTTGTAAATTCTGATCCAGGTAAGTGAGATATCAATCACGGCTAACAAAGGCCCAAGTAAAACCACCATGATCACTTCTAGTCCAGGGGTATAGCCAATGACACCATCCAATGAAATTGATTTTGAGCGCTTGTTTAATTTGTAAATACAATAAATAGCAGACAAGATCCAAACAGCGATGATTATATTTTGAGTCATATTTTTTTATTTGTAGGGCAAAGATAACAGAAATTGGACTTGGTTCAACTAGGTTCTATTTATTTGAAGCATTATTTGTTGTAAATTGTTAACTCAATTCAATCCACATGAAAAAAGGACTCATTTTGATCACATTTTTTTTAACTGGGTTAGATTTTACGCAAGCACAAACCAATACTAAGCCTATATCTTCTTATAATTACCATGATGCTTTTGCACCCTTCTTTTACCAAAAGAATGGGAATGAATACAGAGCCGCTTCGGGAGAACCTGGCCCAAAATATTGGCAAAACAAAGCAGATTATAATATAGCGGTCAGCTTAAATGAAGTCACCAATGAAATAGTAGGCACCGAAATCTTATCCTATACCAACAATAGCCCACAAAATTTAAATTTTGTATGGATGCAGTTGGATCAAAATTTATTCAAAGAAGATGCTAGAGGTAATGCCATTGTGCCCATCAATGGAAGCAGAAACGCAGGCCATGGACAAAAATTTGATGCAGGTTTTAAGATTCTAGCGGTAACAGTTTTATCCGGTACAAAAAATGAAAAAGCCACGGAAGTAGATTACCTTATCGAAGATACAAGAATGCAAATATTTTTACCCAAGGCTATTGCAGCAAATGGGGGCAACCTAAAAATTAAAATTAAATTTTCTTTTATATCTCCAGACTATGGTTCTGATAGAATGGGTGTCATGCCAACAAAAAACGGTAAAATATTTTGCGTGGCACAGTGGTATCCAAGAATTGCTGTGTATGATGATGTGTTAGGATGGAATACGGCACCTTATACTGGGCCTGGTGAATTTTATTTAGAATATGGAGATTTTGATTTAGCCATTACCGCTTCAGCCAATATGATTGTAGTAGGTTCGGGCGAATTAATGAATCCGAGTGAAGTGTATAGCAAGGAGCAATTGCAACGATGGAAGACCGCCGCTAATTCTGATCAAACAATTCTAATAAGAACACCAGCTGAAGTTGAAAATGAAATGCAAAAACCTGCCTCTATTAAAAAACTTACTTGGCATTTTAAAATTAACAATGCGCGGGATGCTGCATGGGCAGCTTCTTCCGCCTTTATTGTAGATGCAGCTAAAATAAATTTACCCGATGGCAAAAAATCTTTGGCCATTTCTGCTTATCCCATCGAGAGCAATGGTAATGATGCCTGGGGGCGTTCAACAGAGTATGTAAAAAAATCAGTTGAATTTAATTCTGCTAAATGGTATACCTATCCTTATCCTGCTGCAACCTGCGTGGCAGGCAATGTGGCTGGTATGGAATATCCCGGCATTGTATTTTGTGGAGCCAATGCCAAAACAGCAGGACTCATGAATGTCAATGATCATGAATTTGGCCACACTTGGTTTCCAATGATTGTTGGTTCCAATGAAAGATTGTATGGATGGATGGACGAAGGGTTCAATACTTTTATAAACACGCTATCTCAAGCAGATTTTAATAATGGTGAATACAAAAATAAAGAACCGATTAACAAACATTCCATTTCGAATTATTATACTCATCCAGGATTGGAACCCGTTTTAAGTTATGTAGACAATTACAAAGAAAAAAATAACGGGACACTTTCTTACCGCAAACCTGGCGAAGGGCTTACTTTACTTCGCGAACAAATTTTAGGTAAAGAAAGATTTGATCGCGCTTTTACTACTTATATCAATCGCTGGGCATTCAAACATCCGACCCCTGATGATTTTTTTAGAACCATTGAAAATGTAGCTGGGGAAAGCTTACAATGGTTTTGGAGAGGATGGTTTGTCAACAATTGGAGATTGGACGTGGCTGTTACGGAGGTAAACTACCTAGATAATAATGATCTTTCCAAAGGCGCATTAATAACAATAGATAATTTAGAACAAATGGCGATGCCCGTAGTTTTAGAAATTAAATTGAGCAATGGAAAAACAGATCGAATCAAGTTGCCTGTGGAAATTTGGGAAAGAAATAATTCCTGGACTTTTAAATACAATTGTGCATCAGCCATTGAATCGGTGACCTACGATCCAGATAAATCAATGCCCGACTTTAATGAATCAAATAATACTTGGACTAAAAAATAAAAAATACAAATTATGAAAATGCGCCCTTCTCGTTTAATTTTTATTCAACTGGCCTTGCTTTTAAGCACGACTATGTATGCTCAACAAGATTCTACCAGCGTTTTAAAAGGGATGACTTGGAGAAATATTGGACCCAATCGTGGTGGAAGATCCTTGGGTATTTCGGGTAGCCCGAGTCGTAAAAATGAATATTATTTTGGTGCAGTAGGTGGTGGACTTTGGAAAACTATCGATGGTGGTTTAAACTGGAAACCAGTGACTGATGGGCAATTGACTAGTTCTTCAGTTGGTGCAGTGGCGGTATCTGCCACTAATCCAGACATCATCTATATAGGTACTGGTGAAACAGAATTCCGTGGCAATATTATGCAGGGAGATGGCGTATACAAATCTATCGATGGTGGAAAAACTTGGAAAAATATAGGATTGAAAAATACACAATCTATCTCAAGGGTGCGCATACATCCGACCAATCCAGACATCGTTTATGTATCAGCATTGGGTCATGCTTTTGGTCCTAATGAAGATCGCGGGGTATTTAAAACCATCGATGGTGGAAAAACCTGGAACAAAGTTTTATATGTAAATGAGAAAGCTGGAGCTGAAGATTTAGTGATTGATCCACAAAATCCTGAAATTATTTATACGAGCATTTGGGAGGTGTACAGAACCCCTTATAAAATGTGGGCCGATGTGGGTACTTCTGCTTTGTATAAATCTAATGATGGTGGTGCCAACTGGAAAATAATTTCAAAAAATCCAGGTATGCCTAAAGTTGTGGGCAAAATTGGTGTAGCAGTTTCCCCTGTGGAAAGCAATAGAGTTTGGGCCATTGTTGAATCTCCGGAGGGTGGTTTGTACCGTTCAGAGGATGGGGGAGAAAACTGGAAGCTAGTGAACAACGAAAGAAAATTACGTCAACGTGCTTTTTATTATTCAAGAATTGTAGCGGATCCAAAAGACAAGAACACTGTTTATGGATTGAATGTAAATTTTTATAAATCTACCGACGGGGGTGTAAGTTTTAAAACAGAAATAAAAGTACCTCATGGAGACAACCATGATTTATGGATTGATCCAACAGAACCCATGCGCATGGCTACTTCCAACGATGGTGGCGGGTCGGTTTCTATCAATGGAGGTTTGACTTGGACAGATGAAGATTTTCCTACTGCACAATTGTATCATATCACGACTACTTCTGATTTTCCTTATCAAGTTGCCGCTGCACAACAAGACAACTCCACCATTGCCTTGCCTAGTGAAGACTATCGACACAGAGCTGTTAGAACTAATTCAACCAAGCCTGGAATAGGTTTTGGTTATGATGTAGGTGGTGGTGAAAGTGGATACATTACCCAGGATCCCAAAAATCCAGATATATTTTATGCAGGTAGTCAGGGGGCTTTATTGACACGCATCAATAGAATGACGGGTCAAGTGAGAGATGTGCAAGTGTATCCAAGATTTTTTTCTGGAGAAGAGGCCAAGACCTTACCTGAAAGATGGCAATGGACTTATCCAATAGTTTTTTCTCCAGTAGATCCTAATGTTTTATTTACTTGTTCTCAACATGTTTGGAAAACCACCAATGAAGGCCAAAGTTGGGAGCAAATTAGCCCAGATTTAACCTACAATGATTCAACTACCTTGGGTGTAAGTGGTGGTGTCATTACTAGAGATATGAATGGCCCTGAAATTTATGGAACTGTATTTGCACTAGCGCCTTCTCATCAAGATGTAAATATTATTTGGGCTGGTTCGGATGATGGCTTACTGCATATCACTAAAGATGGTGGAAAGCATTGGACCAATATTACCCCAACGGATATGCCTAAAAATACGCGTGTGAGTATCATAGAAGCTTCTCGCTTTAATGCAGGCACAGCTTATGTTGCAGCCAAGCGTTATCAAATGGATGATCGTACACCTTATATCTGGAAGACCACTGATTTTGGTGCTAGCTGGAAAAAAATAATAACAGGTATTCGTGCAGATGATTATGTACATGCAGTGAGAGAAGACATCACAAGGCCCGGTTTATTGTACGCGGGTTCTGAGCATGGTATTTGGGTTTCTTACAATGATGGAGAAAATTGGGAAAGTTTAAGATTGAATTTACCTGATGTACAAGTTTCTGATATTGCGGTGACCGAAAAAGACATTGTGATTGCTACACATGGTCGCTCTATTTATGTGCTGGATGATATTGCACCTGTTAGAACCAAGGACAAGGGTATTCAAGCGGGTTTACATTTGTTCCAACCCTATTATGCAGTAAGAAATGTACAAAGAGCTATTTTCCAATATTATTTAGACAAAGACATTAAAGATTTAAAAATTGAAATCTTAAATAAAGAAGGAAACATTGTTCAAAGTTTTATCGGCGCACTACCTAAAGAAAAAAAGGACAGCGCCTTGATAGACGAGGATGAAGACGATAGAAAACCAGTGGCACCAAGTATTAAGCCTGGCTTAAATAGTTTTGAATGGGATTTAAAATATCCGGGTGCTACTTATTTTAAAGGAATGATTTTCTGG
>CAINEG010000017.1 GCA_903847655.1 uncultured Bacteroidota bacterium | reverse complement strand
GTATAGCAAGGGATGATAGGCCTCAATTAAATGTGTAATCGCTTTATTATGCACCATGGGCCTATTCGCATTCATATCGATGGCTAGCAATGCCTTGGCTCTGATAAAATCAAAACTGCCAATAATTTGCGCATAGCTAAGTAGTAAACTTGAATAGGGTGCTAACTGCGCCGTTAAGGCTCTTAATATTTTTTGTACCTCTTTTAATTCATCTTGCTCTAAGCCATACAACTCATTATTCAGTTCAATAGTTTCTTCTGGTTCAATGAAAGCGGTTTTACGACTATCACTCTCTCCATGTAAAAAACCTTTGACCTGTCTTTTATATTCAGAAAAAACGGCTACCACTCTTCGGCCATTGCTAAAACTTTCATCTATATCGGCGGTATAACCAGACTTGGCTAATCGTTGTACTACTTTTTCAAAAATGCGGCGCAATTCTTGACGCTTCTTAAATAGCTGATGTCTAATTTTTGCTAAGTCTTCAGAGGCATTGTCTTTCACCGAACCTCGGTCGTCAATAATTGAATCGATACATTCAATAATGGCTTTTTCATAATAAGATGATTTGACCACTTCATACAAATTGGAATATGCCATCTGCCTTTCGGCATCAAACCATTTAAATACTTGTTGAATATGATCGCTTAATCTTCTTACCAACAACCACTGTTCTCCAGTTAACTGCGCGCCTGGAATACCCAATAATTTTAAATCCTTTCTGATATCTAAAACAAAGTCGGTAGGAAAATACTGGTTGGCTAGTTTGATAAACTTAAACTCCTCAGTTTGTCTTAAGGCTTCCTCGATGTATTTTTGATGGGTATGGATGCGCATTTCATTCACCAGTTCTACGCCCATATTGGTTTGACAATAGTTCAATAAAATAGCGGTGATTTTATCAAATTCTAATTGAGTAAGGGCATTTTCTGGGTATACGCGCATAGGGACTAAATAGTGCGCAAATTTACTTAAATAAACATTAACAATAGGTGAACCTATAGGAGCAAATTTTGTTATAATTTAGAACCGGATAAAAACCATCTTTCCACTAATAATAGACAAGCCCTTACTTATGAAACTAATCAATAAAGCTTCTTTACTTTTACTATCCTTTATTTGCCTATCTGCCTGTGCACAACCCACTAAACAAAAAAACTCAAAAAAAATAGACATGACCCATACAGAAACGATTACCCTAGGTTCCGGCTGCTTCTGGTGTACCGAAGCCATTTATCAAAGATTAGAAGGTGTTGTAAAAGTAACCAGTGGCTACAGTGGTGGATTTGTAGACAACCCTACTTACGAGCAGGTATGTGACAAGAATACTGGCCATGCAGAAGTTTGTCAAATTTCATTTGATACCACTAAGATTAGTTTGGATGATATTTTGGCGGTGTATTGGAAAACACATGATCCCACCACCCCTAATCAACAAGGCAATGATATTGGGCCACAATACCGCAGTGTTATTTTTTACCACAATGAACATCAAAAAGAAGTGGCTGAAAAGTATAAAGCCGAATTAATAACTGCGAAAGCTTGGGATAAACCAATTATTACGGAAATAACCGCCTTTACTAAATTTTATTCCGCAGAAAGCTATCATCAAAATTATTACAATAACAATACCAGTCAAGGTTATTGCCGCTATGTGATTGGGCCAAAATTGGAAAAATTTGAAAAAGTATTTGCGAATAAATTAAAGAAAGACCAAGAATAATTCTATGAAAAAATCTACGCTTGTTTTTTTATTATTGTGTTTAGTTGCAGCGGTTAATGCACAACCCATTTATACAAAAGCCGATACACTAAGAGGTAGTTTGAATGATCAACGTGATTGGTTTGATATTTTGAAATATGATATTACCGTACAACCTTTTTATGAAACCAAAAGTATCAAAGGCAATGTGGTATGGACAGCCAAAGTAATTAAAGCCAGTAATGATATCCAAATAGATTTACAAGTTCCTTTACTCATTGACAGTATTATTTATAGTAGCCCAAATCAAAAAACAATTGCGCTAAATTTTACTAGAGAGGAAAATATTACTTTGGCGCATTTAAGTGAGTATCCCACTATCCAAACTGATTTTAAGTTGAAAATATACTATCATGGTATTCCTATCGAAGCCATCAAGCCCCCTTGGGATGGAGGTTGGATTTGGACAAAGGATGCCAATGGAAAACCATGGATGACGGTGGCTTGTCAAGGAATTGGCGCTTCTGCTTGGTATCCATGCAAAGACATTCAATCGGACGAACCCAACAATGGCGCTAGTTTAACCATGATTGTACCAGATTCTTTAATGGCCATTGGCAATGGTCGATTAAAAACACAATCTAAAAACAATGGATGGGCTACTTATACTTGGGAAGTAACTAGCCCCATAAATAATTATACCATTATTCCTTATATCGGTGACTATATGGGTTGGAGCGAAAAGTACCCAGGCTTGAAAGGTGATTTAGACTTGCATTATTGGGTACTTAGAGAAAGCGAAGCCAAGGCAAGAGCTCAGTTTACAGAAGTGCCTAAGATGTTAAAAGCTTTTGAATATTGGATGGGGCCCTATCCCTTTTATGAAGATGGTTATCAATTAATTCAAAGTTCTCATTTAGGCATGGAACATCAATCCGCAGTGGCTTATGGCAATAAATTTGCCAATGGTTATTTAGGTCGTGACTTGTCTCGCACTGGATGGGGCAATTCTTGGGATTATATTATTGTGCATGAAAGCGGACACGAATGGTTTGCCAATAATATTACCACCAATGACATTGCAGACATGTGGGTGCATGAAGGCTTTACTAATTTTTCCGAGGTATTGTATGTAGATTATTACAATGGTGCAAAAGCTGGCAATGAATATTGTGTGGGGATAAGAAGAGGCATTCAAAATAAAAACCCAATTATTGGCCATTATGGTGTGAATGAAAAAGGCAATGGCGATATGTATGCCAAAGGCGCTAATATTTTACAAACCATTCGACATTCCATTAACAACGACAGTATTTTTAGAAAAATCATAGTAGGCCTGAACAAAGATTTTTACCACCAAACTGTTTCCACCAAACAGATTGAAGACTATATTTCTGTGCATGCAGGTTTTAATTTCACCAAGGTATTTGATCAGTATTTAAGAAATCCGCAAATGCCCACTTTCAATTATAATTACGATAGCAGCCAAAAAATATTGACTTATCAATATAAAAATTGTGTGGTGGGTTTTAATTTACCTATCAAAGTTTCCTATAACAATACAGTGGTAGAACTTTTACCGATGGATTATGAACCCAAAAAGCGATTGATTAAAATGGATAATTTCAACATTGAGAATTTTATCAAAGCCATTCAAGAAAATTATTATCTGCTAACGGAAGACAGCAAATTTTAGTTCTGCGCTGCTACCCTTCCTAAACTGTACAATCTTCTTTGCCAATAAGGATCTGCCAAGTCGCTGATGGTGACGCCTTGACTGGTGGAAGCATGGGCAAATTTATTGTTGGCTAAGTAAATGCCCACATGTGAAATATTTCTGCGGCCTTCTGCTTTAAAAAATATCAAATCTCCTTCTTTCAAATTATTCCATTCTATTTTTGAACTTTGTTCGTACTGTTCAGCAGCGGTTCTTTTTAAATTCACTTTATACACCTCCCTCATTACATCTAATGTAAAATAAGAACAGTCCACCCCATTTTTGGTACTGCCTCCTAAACTATAAGGGGTGCCCCACCACTCATCAATTTTTTGCAATAAAGGAATATTGGTGATAGATTCTGCAGGAATATCCACCCTCAAGGAATACTTTAGTTGCAACCAATTTAATTTTTCTCCTTCTGATAAATTCGAAGGCATGACATCGTACTTGGTAGTCAAGTTATTTTTCTTTTCTGTCACCATGCGCCCTTCTCCATTTTTGATGAAATTATTGCCAGGGGTGACCGAAATATTTTCCAAAAAATCTATAGAGTTAGTATCGTTGATTGAACTTTGAGCATAAGCATCATTTTGTTGGGATGCAAGGCTTTTATGGAAACTTGTTTTAATGGAAGTGGATACATTTTTAAGCGTAGTACAACTATCCAATACAAGCACCCCTATAAAAAGCAATAAAATTGATAAAACTTTGTTTTTAAACATCGGAGGCAAGTTAAGCCAAGTACTTCAAAAATTTTAGAAAATAGCGCTTTAAAAGCCTTTTTTGTGGAAAATTAACACCCCAAAAGCATCTGTTTTTAACGATATTTGTGACCATAGTCCCAATATACAATGCCCACATTTTCACATTTACACGTTCATACCCAATATTCACTTTTAGACGGTGCCGCATCCATTGAAGGCTTGTATGAAAAGGCCATTGGCGACAATATGCCGGCATTAGCCATCACGGATCATGGCAATATGTTTGGGGCTTTTAAATTTGTGAGTCAGGCTTGGAAAAAAACCAAGGTCATTGGAAAAGACAAAGAAGGCAAAGATATTTTAGCACCAGTGGTAAAACCTATTGTGGGTTGCGAGTTTTATGTAGTAAAAGATAGACATGTAAAACAATTTACCAAGGAAGCCAAAGACCAACGTTTTCATCAGGTATTACTAGCAAAAAATGCCATTGGCTATCAGAATTTAATTAAACTTACTTCGCTGGGTTATATCGAAGGAATGTACAGCAAGTATCCGCGTATTGATAAAGAATTAATTTTAAAATACCACGAAGGCATCATTGCCACTACTTGTTGTATTGGCGCCTATGTACCTCAAACTATTTTAAAACAGGACGAAGCAGCCGCAGAAAAAGAATTTAAATGGTGGTTCGATATTTTTGGGGAAGATTATTATATCGAAATTCAAAGACATCAAATTCCAGAGCAAGAAATTATCAATGCACAACTTTTAAAATTCGCCAAAAAATACAAAGTCCCTGTTATTGCCACCAACGATAGTCACTATATTAATGAGGACGATGCCAATGCGCACGATATTTTATTGTGTATCAATACGGGAGAAAAACAAGCTACCCCAGGTTTTGATGATTTTGTGAACGACGAAATCCAAATCAAAAACCGAAGATTCAAATTTCCGAACAACGAATTTTATTTCAAGACCCAGGAGCAGATGACTGCACTTTTTAGTGATTTGCCTGAATCCATCGACAATACCAATGCCATTGTAGATAAAGTAGATGTACTTAATTTAAAAAAAGATATTTTACTTCCGGCCTTCCCTATTCC
>CAINEG010000016.1 GCA_903847655.1 uncultured Bacteroidota bacterium | reverse complement strand
GGGGTAGATGAACTATATCGGTACAAGCCTGCGTGCAACAGCCCGCATAGGTTTCAGCGCAGCTTGGACATTGAATAAATAATAAATGACAACCATCGTTTTTGCAATTGGTATGTGTATCGCATGGCGCTCCACACTGATGACACTTGGCGATAATGTCTTCGGTAATCTTCTCTCCTAGTCGATCATCAAAAACAAAATTCTTTCCTTTGAATTTACTTTCTAAGCCAGCTTCTTTGATTTTATTGGCATAGTTGATAACGCCTCCTTCTAAATGAAATACATTTTTAAAACCCTCATGCAACATATAGGCACTTGCTTTTTCACAACGAATACCTCCCGTGCAATACATAATGATATTTTTTTCTTTATTCTCCTTCATCATCTCCGCGGCCATGGGCAATTGTTCTCTAAAAGTATCAGAAGGAATTTCAATCGCATTTACAAAATGTCCTACTTCATATTCATAATGATTGCGCATATCAATCACAATCGTGTCTTCTTTTTCTAACAAAGCATTCATCTGCTCGGCATTCACATAGTTGCCTTTGTTCTCCATACTAAATGCTGGATCTTCAATGCCATCTGCCACAATTTTTTCACGTGTTTTAATTCTGAGTACCCAAAAGCTTTTGCCATTGTCATTCACTGCAATATTTAACCTTACTCCTTCTAAACCTTTAATGGAATACAAATAGAATCTAAAATCTTCCAACAAATGGGATGGTACACTTATTTGTGCATTGATGCCCTCTTTGGCAATATAAATACGGCCAAACACTTGCATGGCATTGAACGCTTTATATAAATCATCTCTAAAATACAAGGGATCTTGAATATTAAAGTATTGATAAAAACTGATAGTGGTACGAGGAAAATTTTCCTGGTATAATTTTTCTTTCAACTCCTTATTGGAGACACGATTGTGTAGCACTGACATAGACTAAATTTTTATCCCAATTACAGGTTGGGGAAATTCTATGTAAAGATAAAAAAGAATCTACAATTATTAGGCAAAAAGCCTACTGATAAAAATCATGCAGCTATTTTCAAAACAAATTAGGCTTTACTTGTGCGAAGAAAAGAACCAGTTAAAGAAGCAAGTCCTCCTAATAAAGCACCTATTGCAAAAGTTATAAAAATTAATAATAAATAGGAACCTCCCATAGGTAGAATTTTTGCCACTTTAGTGGACAATATGTGATTATTGGACACATCAATTCCGAACGCTAATCCAGCCCATAAAGATCCTACGCCCAAGGCACCCGCTGTAAAAGATTGAGCAGGTTTAAGAGGTATCGCAAAGGCGATTATAAAATTAGTGACTACAAAACTCCACCAAGGTAAATTACCATAAATTCCAACAGCATAAGCGAGTAATGCAGACAATAAAATAGATACTATATATTTCATAACTAATATTTAAAATAAATTTGTAATTGTTTAATTAAGCAGTTGCTTTTTTAAATTGAATATGCCATTTTGTTCTTTCATTCTGTATTAACTTTTCTTTAGCTAAAAATAATAATCGATAATATTTTCCTGCTGCCCAATAATCGACAAAGCTATCATAGTATTTACTACCCGGGTTACCACTCTGCCCTCCTGGATATAAACCATAGGCCTCTATTTCATCTGTTAAGTGTACCACCATTCTCCAACTTGGTCCATGATCTTCCGTGGTGGCATTAATAATATTTACACCTCCCCCAATGGGCAAATCCAGTCTACTCAAAGCAGGAATTTTAGTTAGGTGTGAAATCTTTGTGGCTTTAAATAAAGCCCATTCTAGTTTATTTTCATTTTCTAATGCTACTAATTTATTAGTTGCATTTTCAACACCTAAGGTAATTTGGTCTTTAAAATTCTCAATTTTACCTTTGGTTCTGATATCATCCGCGATAGACCAATTGGAATCTTTTAACATTTGATCTAACAAAACATAATCATCTGGCTTGGTCAATGGAATGGAAGATCCAGCCAATTCATCTCCCCAAACAGCTATTCTTACACTGTCCCATACAATTTTAAAAATAGTAATGCCTTTAGAATGTTCGTCATTCACTAAGTTCCAATTCGTCATTTCAGTGACCATTCTTTTAGCATCAGGACTTAGTTTATCTACTTGCAAATATTTCATTAAAGCAGGACGCGCTGTTGCAGCAAATACATTGTCATTGTTGGTTTGTAAGGCTTGCATGTCTTCAGGAGTAATGTTTGACATGCCAATCAAATGCTGGTTGACACTTATACCGCGGTATAAAGGAAAGGAATTGGCGGTACCTAAATAATAAGGGTAACTAGGATCAGTTGCTTTTTGATTCGCACTGCTTACAAAACCGCGCGCTGGATTTTTAATCGTTGGATTCTCTTCATTAGGGATGATCCCTTGCCAATCATAAGCACTGTCTGTTCCTGGCATAATAAAATCCCCTTGATGCTCCCATCTAGCAACAAAAGCACCTTGTTGCTTAATCGCAATATCACCAGAAATAGTGGCCATTACAAAATTCTGACCAGGGCAGGTCCAAAGTGAAATGGCTTTAATATAGTCATCGTAATTTTTAGCTCGGTTTAATCTGTAAAAAGTTTCTACCCCTGTAGAAGAATTTGTTGCAGTCCATTTAACAGCCAAGTTGCGGCCTTTGGACTGTAGATTTTGATAATGTGCATCATACATCGCAGGGCCCCAATGCGTCATAGGTATGTCTTCAATTACATCTGCACTGTCTTTTACTTTAATGATTTCTTTTCTTTTAGTCACCGATGTCCAAGCTCCATTGAACCAATATTCATTCTCTGAACTGTCTTTAAATTTCAATTCATAATAATCCAATACATCTCTGCCTGCATTGGTCACACCCCAGGCCAAACTATCATTGAAACCAATGATTACTGCAGGAGAACCTGGAAAACTTGCCCCATAAGTACTATGGGTAGGCGTAGTAATTTGAACTTCATACCAAAGTGAAGGCAGGTTTAATCCTAAATGAGGATCGCTACATAATATAGGACGACCCGATTTTGTTTTGCTACCTGATACTGCCCAGTTGTTACTACCATTGTTAATATTTGGCGCTACTGGTGCGTCTTGAAAATTCAATGCCAGATTATTAGTTTTCATTAAATAGGTAGAATCTGCATTGGCAGATTTAATAGGTATAATGGAAGGTTTCTGATACACTGTTCCTTTTGGTATAATGGGATCTAATGAGTCTTGATTATTGGTATATAACTTATCAAATAAATCATAACCTAAAAAATCTTTGGTATTGGTTAATTGCAAATCGGCAGCAGCAGCATGACCTGTTAAATCATAAGACATGAACATTAAAAATAAATAGGTTTTTTTAGGTGTCCACATTTCAGGGGCGTAGTTCATTAACTTATATTCAAAAGGCAAATCTTCTGGAGCCAATTGTTTTAAATAAGCATTTACCCCTGCGGTATAGGCATCCACCGTGGCCTTCATTTCTGGATTGTTCGCATTGATATTGGCTTCGGTTTGTTCTGCCCCATACACCATACCCAATCTTCTAAAAAAACGATCAATGGATAATTTATCCGCGCCAGCAATTTCACTTAATCTACCAGAAGCTACCCTAGTTTGAAAATCCATCTGCCACAATCTATACTTCGCATGTAAATACCCTTGCACAAAATAGGCGTCTTCATCATGGTCTGCATAGATATGCGGAACCAATCGATCATCTAAATACACATCTACATTTCCTTTTAATTCACCTGCCACAATAGAAGCATCAAAATTAGCATTCACTTTTTCTGCATTTTTCCAAAACCCATGTTGAGGGGATAAGAAATAACCCAGCTTGGGTGACTTAGTTGGACCAATAGATAATTGAGTATTTAGAACTGTCACTAAACCAATAGTAACCATTGCCGAAGCAATAAATGGCAGTATGCGCATAAGAAATATTTAGAAAACTAAATTAAGAATTTATTTGCCAATTTCTTGCTTAAAAAACTGAACTTGGTCATTCAATGGCAAATAGGGATATAAACTCAATAATCGCTCTGTTTTAGCAATACAATTTTGTAAAAATTCTTGGTGTTGGGTAGACCCTGCAAAAAATGGTTTGTGTTGCATGGCCAATTGTAATTCAGCCACCTGTTTCATGATATTTTGAGTATCCTCATTCATGTATGATTCCACCAGCTTCTCCCAAACATAATTGGATGCTGCATAATTGGGATGCACTAAGTCTTCGGCATAAAAACGGTAATCTCTTAAATCATCAATAATGTATTCGTAGGCAGGAAAATATTCAGTGCTTGTATTGGTTTCCACTAGCTCATGAACGGCATGTATTAAAACAGCTTTGCTACGGTTGTTTTCGACCAAGCCCTCTCTTAAATGACGTACAGGGCTAATGGTAAATACGATGTGCAAATGCGGATTAAAGGCAAGTAATTTATTTATTAATTGATTCAATAAGTCTTTCAATTCATTGGGTGGCATCAATCTTTTATCAAACCAATTGGAGGGAGCTTTGTGGTTATTGGCCACTACTTGCCCCGCTGTATGCTGCGACTGATTATTTAATTGATATACCCAGGCGGAACCAAGGGTAATGACTATATGATCGGCTGTTTTTAAAAATTCATGAGCATTCGTAATGGAATAATTTATTTTAGCTAAAGCCTCCTGCTTATCTACTGCAGAAAAACGACTGTGGTGGTTCCAGCTATTCCAAAGCTCATTTAACTGAAATAAATCGGCTTGGGTATATTGTTTATTATCGATACAATCCAATAAAGCATTGGACACACTAATTGGATTGAATAAAATTCCATGTGAATTTTCAAGTACATGAAATAAATGACTACTTAATTTGGCGCCAATGTTTTCTGAAAAACAAGAACCTACCAGCATTAATCGATCACGATACCCGATTGGATAAGGAGATTTTTTTGCAGCCAGGGTTAATTTGAATTTTAAGGTGCTCATCTACTGCCTTTATTTTAAAGGAAACATTCTTTGTTTCATGGCCTCATACAAAATAATGCCAGCTGCCACCGACACATTAAAAGAATCAAAATTAGTGGCCATAGGGATTTTGAAAAAATAATCCGCTGCCTTGGCTAAGTAGGGTTGTACGCCTCTCCCCTCATCTCCCATTATAATACAGGAAGGAATGGTTAAATCCAATTCATGAATATTTTTATCGGCGCGCATTTCACTAGTGAAAACCTGTATGCCATTCAAATGCAATAAATCAACCGCCTTCAAAAGGCTCCCCACCCTTACTATATGAATATGTTCCAATGCCCCTGCACTACTTTTAAAGGCTTCTTCATTTAAGGCACCTACCCCTTTGTCTGGAATAATTAAAGCCTGCGCCCCACAGCAATGTATACTTCTTCCAATGGCCCCAATATTTCTTACATCAGTTACGCCGTCTAGCATTAGAAAAAGCGGGGTTTCTCCTTTGGCCACCACAAAATCTATCACTTCTTGTAACTCTAAATATTTTACTTTGGATATAAAGGCCAATACCCCTTGATGGTTGGCCTTAGACATTCCATTGAGTTTTTCAATGGGCACTAATTGCACAGGTATGCTTTTTTCTCTTGCAGCATTTTTAATTTCATTCAATCCTTCGCCTTGCGCATTTTTTTGAATCAATATTTTTTCAATATTGGTACCAGACTCAAACGCTTCAATCAATGGTTGACGACCAATAATAAATTTACGCTCTGTTGCGGGGCCACGCTCCGAGTTGAATCTTGGCCTTGGCTTATAAGGTCTATCCGGTCTTGATTGTCTTTCCTCCATAGTGCTCAAAGTTAATCGATTTTTGATTGTATCGCCTGCCATTTTAAAATAGCCGCCACAGAAATTGCATCGGTGATTTTTCCTTCCATCACCCATGCTAAAGCAGTAGCAAAAGGTGTTTTTTTAATGGTCAATTTTTCTGTGTCTTCTGGCTCCGCTTTACCGGCTGTTAAGTCTTGGGCCACATAGACTACCGCATATTCATCAGATACTGAATTGGAAACATGCATACGTAAAATTTCGGTCCAGGATTTTGCTTCAAAACCCGTCTCTTCTTTTAATTCTCTTTTAGCAGCCGTTAAATGATCTGTTCCTTCAGGACATCCTCCTTCTGGAATTTCCCAACTGTATTCATTTAAAGGAAAACGGTATTGACCTACTAAATAAGTATCACCGTTTTCATCAATGACAATTATGCCAATAGCAATATTTTTAAAATGTACTTTACCATAAATACCTGGCGTGCCCGCAGGG
>CAINEG010000015.1 GCA_903847655.1 uncultured Bacteroidota bacterium | reverse complement strand
ATGTATTTTTTACAAAACTACTGGACCAGCAAAGTTAGAAACTTACCAAGAGTTTTATTAAATACCCCTGCCGATGCAATTAGAAGTTGTGGTATTGCCAATATAGGCATTGAAGGCATCAAACCTGGTGAATTAGCAGAAAGATTGATGAAAGAACACAAAGTATTTACTGTTGCCATAGATGGCGCTGAAGTACATGGATGTAGAATTTGTCCAAATGTATACACCACTACTGCGGAATTAGATGCCTTTGTGTTAGCAATCAAAAAATTATCTAACAATGCCTAATGATTTCATAAGAACCACCGAAGCCAATTCCTTATACCAAAATATTGAGGCTTCGACTACTTCTGAAATTTTAAAAAATATCAATAAAGAGGATCAAAAAATTGCGCTTGAAGTAGCAAAAGCAATTCCTTCCATAGAATTATTAATAGAGGCGATTACCGATAAATTATTAAACGGTGGTCGCCTTTTTTATATTGGTGCAGGTACCAGCGGTCGTTTGGGCATGGTAGATGCCAGTGAATGTCCTCCTAGTTTTGGCGTACCTCAAGATTTAGTAGTGGGCCTAATTGCAGGCGGACAAAAAGCCATGTTTCATGCAGTAGAAAATGCCGAAGACGATACCCAACAAGCCTGGTTAGATTTACAAGCAAATCAAATATCATCTTTAGACATTGTTATTGGTATTGCAGCCAGTGGAACTACCCCTTATGTGATTGGAGGTATAGAAAAATGTAAAGCAGCAGGTATTCTTACAGGCAGTATTGCATGCAATAAAAATAGTCCCTTAAGTGCTGCAGCTGATTTTCCTATTGAAGTAGTGGTAGGGCCTGAATTTATTACAGGTAGTACTAGAATGAAAAGTGGCACCGCACAAAAATTAGTGTTAAACATGATTTCTACCACCGTCATGATAAAATTAGGTCGCATCAAAGACAATAAAATGGTACACATGCAATTGACCAATCAAAAATTATTTGATAGAGGCGTAAAAATGATTATGGATGAATTAAATATGGAAGATATTGAGACAGCATCAGCGCTTTTAAGAAAAAACGGCTCAGTGAAAAAGTCTATTGAAGCCTACTCCAAATAAAAATTTATTCAAGTAAGTATTAAATGGGGAAACTTATTTTTCCCATGGTAATGGCTAATTGCGTTGCATTACCCCCAGCTAGTAGTGGCGTTCCAGCCACAGACTCATTGGCCAATACCGCAAAAAGCATGGCTTCTTTGGCATCTGGTAAAATACCAATGTCTTGGGTAGATTTTATTGGCACTTGCGGCAATAAGGCTTGCAAATTTTCCATGAGCAAAGTATTGTGCATCCCTCCCCCACTTGTATAAACAACAAAATTTGTACCTGAAGGAATATTTTTTTGCAAAGCCTCCGCTATCGTTTCGGCAGTAAATCTATTCAGGGTGGCCATTAAATCATTGGGCATAATCGTTTTACCTAAAGCAATTTGTGCAGCAACAATAAAGTCAAGATTGAATAATTCTGGGCCAATAGTTTTAGGGAATGTACTATTAAAAAAAGCATGATTTTTTAAAACAGAAAGTAGCTCTTCATCTATTCGACCTGTTTTTGCAATGGCCCCATCAGCATCATAAGCTAAATCATTGAAACATTTTCTTATGTAAGCATCCATTAATGTATTGCCTGGTCCAGTATCCGTTGAAAATATTTCATTGATCGTACAAGCAGCAGGTAAGTAAGTAAAATTGGCTATGCCCCCAATATTTAAGAGTACTCTATTTTCTGTTGAATGATGACACAATAAATAATCTCCATAAACAGCCAAGGGGGCCCCTTCTCCTCCTGCAGCAATATGCTTTTGTCTAAAATCGCTGATGGTAATAATACCTGTAGCCACAGCTATATGATCTGCTTCACCAATTTGTAAAGTAGCTGTGCCATATTCATCTTCTGGATGTAAGGATTTAGGCGCGTGATATACAGTTTGCCCATGACTAGCGATTAAATCAATATCTGTAGCTTTTAAATGCCATTGGGCAAGTGCTTGGTTCACATACTTAGCATGGGCCAATCCAATCCAAGGATGCAAGACACATAATTGAGCCAATGAAATGGTATCCTTAGAAAAAACAGTTAATAATTTTTCTTTGAAATCTGATGTATAAGGTACCGTCATAAATTGCTCTACCACCAATTTTGTTTGGGTACCTGAATCTGAGATAGCACAAAGCGCAATGTCTAATCCATCCATGGAAGTCCCGCTCATTAAACCAATGATTCGTCTACTAGGTTTTTGAGCAATCTGGTATAATTGACTAATATTAGGATGCATTCGCTTTTATAGGGTATAGTGACTAGCTAAAGTTACAAAACAGACACCATATTCGTGCTTGAATTAAGCTTATCTAAAGCATTGATATACTGCAATTAACAGCATTTGGCCAATTTTCCACACAACCCTAAACCCCTTCTATTTCAATGGCTTATAGTGTAACTTTACCACTTATAAATTTAAGTATGTTAAAAGTAGGCTTGTTTGGTGTGGGGCATTTAGGAAAATACCATCTTAACAATTGGAAAGAAATTCCAGGGGTGAGCTTGGTTGGGTTTTTTGATCCTAACAACGATAACGCCAAAGAGGTGGAGAAAACCTACGGGCTTAAAAGATACATGGACGAAGAAAAATTAATTGCCGCCTGTGATATTATAGATGTAGTTACCCCTACCCATTTACATTTTCCTGTTTGTGAAATGGCCATTAAAATGGGCAAGCATGTATTTGTAGAAAAACCAATGGCCAATACCATTGAAGAAGGTCGTGCTATTGTTGATATGGTCAAGGAAGCCAATGTTAAATTACAAGTGGGGCATGTAGAAAGATTTAATCCAGCCTATACGGCCTTGAAAAACGCCTCTTTAAACCCTTTGTTTATAGAAGTACATCGTTTGGCTCAGTTTAACCCTAGAGGCACAGAAGTAAGTGTGATTTTTGATTTAATGATTCACGATATTGATATTATTTTGAGCATTGTCAAAAGCGATGTGAAAAGTATCTCTGCTAGTGGTGTTGCTGTATTAACCGATACCCCTGATATTGCCAACGTGCGTATTGAATTTAACAATGGTTGTGT
>CAINEG010000014.1 GCA_903847655.1 uncultured Bacteroidota bacterium | reverse complement strand
TGCGCTTGTGCATGGTTGTACGATTCATGACAATGTATTAATTGGCATGGGTAGTATTGTGATGGATGGATGCGTAGTGCATTCTAATTCCATTATTGCAGCGGGTGCAGTCGTATTAGAAGGAACTATTGTAGAAGAAGGAAGTATTTTTGCAGGCGTGCCCGCTAAAAAAGTAAAAATGGTTTCTGAGGCCATGATTACTGGCGAGATTAATAGAATTGCTGATAACTATGTAAAATATTCAAGTTGGTTTGAGGCTTATAACGATGCAAAAAAATAAGCTAGTACATGGGCCCTTGCATACCATGCCATAAATCGACATAGCTATAAAAGCGTGCTTCGGTGATGATTCCCTTTTCTACCGCTGCTTTTACTGCGCAGCCTGGCTCATTGATGTGTTGGCAATTGTTAAACTGACAATCATTCATTTTGGCGCGCATCTCCGGAAAATATTGTGCTAGTTCCTCTTTTTCTAAATTTACTAAACCTAGTTCTCTCATACCAGGTGTATCAATCACCGAACCACCTTCTGGTAAATCATACATTTGCGCAAAAGTAGTGGTATGTAGTCCCTTACCACTCCAATCACTCACTTCTTGGGTATTTAAATCTAAATGAGGAAATAAATAATTTATAAGCGTTGATTTTCCTACGCCACTGTGCCCACTGATCAAGGTGGTTTTATCAGCCATTAATTTTTGCACTAAATCCAAGCCTTGTTTTTTCTCAACGCTAATTAAATGCACTTGATAGCCAATGGCCTCATACATTTTTTTCATTTCATCATAAGTATGCATTTCTTTTTCACCATAGATATCCGATTTATTAAAAACAATAATAGCAGGAATATGAAAGGCTTCGCAGGAAATTAAAAAACGATCTATAAAACCTTGAGAAGTTTTAGGTGATTTCAAAGTGCCGAGTAAAATGGATTGATCTAAATTAGACGCAATAATATGTTGTTGTCTTTTATTGTGGGGAGATTGCCTGGCCACGTAATTGTTTCGATCTAAAATGGTATCAATCATCACCGTTCCTCTTTCCTCATCTTCTAGTTCATATTCCACCCAGTCGCCTACCGCAATAGGGTTGGTTGAAGTGATATTGTCTAACTTAATCACCCCCTTGATACGGGCCTGATAAAACAGTCCCGCTTCGGATTTGACCGAATACCAACTACCTGTAGACTTATAAATACGTGCTTTCATGCGCTACGAAGATAAAAGTATTTGTTAAGAACTACACTATCCAAAAAAGCAGGACAAATTCAATATCTTTGCGCCATGAGTCAATTTGCACACGATAAAGTGGTCCCCTATGGACAAAGTAATGCGGAAAAGAAAGATCAAGTAGCCACTATGTTTGATTCTATCGCTAAAAGGTACGATTTCTTAAACCGTTTTTTAAGTTTAGGCATTGATCAAGCTTGGAGAAAAAAAGCCATTGGCTATTTAAAGGATAAAAAAATAAACCATCTTTTAGACATTGCTACCGGCACTGCAGATATGGCCTTGATGGCTTACAAACAAATTCATCCAGGTAAAATTACCGGTATTGATATTTCGGAAGGAATGATGCAATACGGCAGAATAAAAATTGAGCAAAAAGGCTTGAGTGAAAAAATACAATTAAGTTTAGGTGATAGTACAGCCATTCCTTTTGATGCCTCCACATTTGACGGCGCCATGGTGGCTTTTGGAGTTCGTAATTTTGCGAATTTAGAAAAAGGCTTATCAGAAATTCATCGTGTATTAACGCCAGGTAGTAAACTCGTTATTTTAGAATTTTCACAACCTTCTAGCTTTTGGTTTAAACCCATTTATACCTTTTACATGAAATGGGTGACCCCTAGTATTGGAAAATTATTTTCAGGCAATAAAGAAGCCTACGCCTACTTGAATGAAAGTGTGATTGCTTTTCCGGAAGGTGCTGCTTTTTTAACTATATTAGAGCAAGCGGGATTCAGTAATGTTTCGCAAGAAAAATTAAGTTTAGGCATATGCAGTATTTATTGCGGAAGCAAATAATTTTATTGGTTGCTTTATTAAGCATTGGCCTGGCTGCCCAATCGCAGACAGACGAAGTATACCGTCCTTACAATGATGAGCGACCTATATATCTTGGATTAAACATTGGTTTAATTAATGGGTATATGAACTTTGAAAGAGGCTTGCCTTTTTTAAACCCAAGTCCTGATGATGCCAATTGGATTTCTAATTATAAAAAATTTAACGCTTTTTGGAATATGGGATTAAGTGGAAACTTAAGATTAAGTAACCATTTTTTATTAAGGGTAAACCCCAATTTACTTATTGGGCAAAAGGATTTCCAGTTTACTGTAAAACAAAATATTACAGATACCTTTAAATTGAAAACAAACGCTTCTATTATTAATTTACCCATCGTTTTAAAGCTAGAATCAGACAGGTATAATTTTTTTAGAAAGCCCGATTTTATGCGTCATTATGTTTTTGCCGGTGTAAAATTTGATTATGATTTGTCTGCTGGCAAAAATCCTGATATTTTAAAAATAAGTAAAGCGTTAACTTCTTATCCAAATCCAGTAGCTCCAGCAAACTTTTTAAGTTCCATAGATTATGGTTATGAATTTGGATTGGGCCTTAGCTTTTATTTTCAATATGCCACCATTTCGCCTGAAATAAAGTTTAGTTATGGCCAGAAAGACATTCATAACAAAAATACACTTTTGAATAGCTTAGATAAAGTCAGTTCTAATTTTATATACTTTACTATCCATTTGGAAGGAGAATCTTTCTTTTTGAAAAATTAAAAACAATGCATACTTACTTAATTAAAAATACAAACATTGTTAATGAAGGTAAAACCATTCAGGGCGATGTACTGATCAAAAATGGTCGCATAGAAAAAATAGCAAAGCAAATTAATGCACAAGAAGCAGTTATTGAGATAAATGGAGAAGGCCAGTTTTTATTACCCGGTGTCATTGACGATCAAGTGCATTTTAGAGAGCCTGGCTTAACACATAAAGCCAATATTTACAGCGAGGCCAAAGCCGCAGTGGCTGGGGGTGTGACCAGTTTTATGGAAATGCCTAATACCCAACCTCCGGTTTTTACACAAGCGTTATTAGAAGATAAGTATGCCATTGGCGCACGTACTTCCTTAGCCAATTATTCCTTTTACATGGGTACTTCTCAAGACAACTGGGAAGAAGTTTTAAAAACCAATGACAAAAAAAATGAGGTCTGTGGCATCAAGATATTTATGGGCTCTTCCACGGGAAATTTACTGGTAGACAACCCTTTAGTTTTAGAAAAAATTTTCGGTGGCGCCGAACTTTTAATTGCCACACATTGTGAAGAAGAAAGCTTGATTAAAAGAAATAAAGCAGCATTAGAAGCCATCAAGCCAATTTTAGAACCTTCGGATCATCCCATTGTCAGAAATGAAGAAGTTTGTTTTGAATCTTCCTTTAAAGCCATACAATTGGCCCAAAAGTTTGATGCACGTTTGCATATCTTACACATTAGCACTGCCAAAGAATTACAATTGTTTTCTAATTTAAGGCCCTTAGCGGATAAAAGAATCACGGCAGAAGTTTGTGTCCATCATTTACATTTTACTTCGGATGATTATGCACGCTTAGGCAATTTAATCAAATGCAATCCTGCCATCAAAGGTCCTGAAAACAAAGTAGCCTTATGGCAAGGCTTGTTGAATGATCAATTGGATGTGATTGCGACCGATCATGCCCCTCATACTTGGGCCGAAAAGCAAGAAACATACGCCCATGCTCATGCAGGTCTGCCCTTGGTTCAACATCCATTAATGTTAATGCTTAAATATGTGCAAGAGGGCAAATTAAGCATGGAAAAAATGGTAGAGAAAATGAGTCATGCCGTAGCCACCTGTTTTCAAATAAAAGAACGTGGCTTTATCAGAGAAGGCTACCATGCCGACTTAGTATTAGTGAAAGCAATGCCCTACACTGTAAGCAAGGAAAATATATTATACCATTGCGCTTGGAGCCCCTTAGAAGGCATCACCTTCCCTTATCAAGTGCGGAGTACTTTTGTAAGTGGTCATCTTGCTTATCATGAAGGTGTTTTTAATGAGGTAGAAAAAGGGCAACGTTTGCAGTTTACCAGAGCTTAATTAGTAAATTGTCTTATGCAAGTTGATAAAATTACCTTACAAGACATTGGACTATTTGATACCGAAGGAAGCAATGGCCTAATTACCCATCTTAACTTTTGTAAAACCAATGGTGGTAAAGAAAAACTAGACCAATTTATACTTAGTCCTTTAGCCTCCATCAATTCCATTGAGCAAAGACAAAATGCCATAGTGCTATTTATTCAAGAGATTGATTTTGTTCGTTCCATGGGTATTACCAATGGAAGTACATTAGTGATAGAAAAGTTTTTTGAAACTAGTTTTAAAAATATTCCAGTTCAAATTAGTTTGCCTGGGGCTTATTGGTACAGGTACCTTCAGGCTTCAGATTATTCTTTATTAAGTTACTCCTTAGAACATTTGATTGTTTTTTATCAAAATTTACAAGCCTGGGTGACCGTTTTTGAAACAAAAAAAGAAAATAAAATCATTCAGGATTTAGTAGCAACAATTAAAAAATATACCAGCCATCCTAGTTTAGCACAGTTGCCAAAAAAAACCAAAGTGGACAATCCGCAAGAATTGTTGTCGCTTTGTTATTTTTTCTTTTACCAATACAAAAACAACACGCGTCAATTATTGAATAGTTTTTATGAGCTAGACGCTTATTACAGTATGGCAGAAGCGGCTAGTAATTATAATTTTGTTTTCCCACATTGGCATCAAGGCCATCAAGCTTTTTTTGAAGTAGAAGGCGCCATTCATCCATTGGTGCCTAACCCCATTGACAATGCCATTTCCTTGACACAAAATAGTAATCTACTATTTTTGACTGGGGCCAATATGGCGGGCAAGAGTACTTTTATTAAAACCATCGGTATTGTTATTTATTTAGCCCATGTTGGAATGGGCGTACCTGCTAAAAAATTAAGCCTCTCCTTATTTGATGGATTGATTACCAATTTAACCATTGCAGACAATGTGGTCAAAGGGGAAAGCTATTTCTTTAACGAAGTACAGCGAGTAAAAAATACCATTGAAAAAATAATGGATGGTAAAAAATATTTTGTGCTGATAGATGAACTTTTTAAAGGGACCAATATTCAAGATGCCATGAAATGCAGTACTGCTGTGATTGAAGGCTTGCAAAACTTAAACAATAGCTTATTAATTATTTCGACCCATTTGTATGAAATTAGTGATGGGCTAAAAAAATATGCCAATATTCAGTTTAGTTATTTCGAAACCGAAGTGCATCAAAAAGAATTAATCTTTCACTATCAATTAAAAGAAGGCGTAAGTCAGGACCGATTGGGTTATTTGATTTTAGAAAGAGAAGGCGTGGTGGACCTGTTAGATAAAATAGGCAAAATCAAGTATTAATACTTTACTCAGCCCAACCCTAAGTACTTAAATTACAAGCAAAAATGCTTGTAAAAATAAAAGGCGCTGCCTTATTGGGCATTGATGCCATTACCATCACTATTGAAGTAAATGTAAGTATGGGTCAGGGCTACTGCATCGTGGGTCTGCCCGACAATGCAGTCAAAGAAAGTTTAGACCGAACCGAAACTGCCATTAAAGCCAATGGCTTCCATATGCCAAGAACCAAATTGGTCATCAATTTATCTCCAGCCGATTTAAAAAAAACAGGGGCCGCTTTTGACCTTCCTATTGCCATTGGTATTTTAGCTGCGTCGGAACAATTACCAGCTGCCCATCCCTTAGAAAATTATTTGATCATGGGTGAACTTGGTTTGGATGGGTACTTGAATCCAATCAAAGGGGTATTGGCCATGGCCATGCAAGCAAAAGAAGAAGGTTTTACGGGTATCATTGTACCCAATGCCAATAAAATAGAAGCTTCCATGGTGGATCAACTAGCTGTCTTTGCTTTTGATCACCTCAATGAAGTCATTGAATTTTTAAAAGACCCTTTGTACATCCCTGCTGAAAATTCCATAAAATACAAACCCAATTCTTTTCCCTCAAAATCCTATACTGGACAACCAAGCGTTCAAAGCATTCCAGATTTTTCAGAGGTGAAAGGTCAATTGTATTGTAAACGTGCATTAGAAATAGCAAGTGCAGGTGGTCACAATATTATTATGATTGGCCCACCGGGGGCAGGGAAAACCATGTTGGCCAAAACGATGGTTTCTATTTTACCTCCATTGAGTAAAATGGAAGCATTGGAAACCAGTAAAATATACAGTGCTACCGGTAAATTGCCCATGAATCAGCCTTTGTTGTCTCAAAGGCCATTTAGGCAACCACATCATACTTTATCCGCCATTGCCATGATTGGCGGTGGCAGTTTTCCGCAACCAGGTGAAATTTCCTTGGCGCACAACGGTATCCTTTTTTTAGATGAGCTTCCAGAATTCAATAAATCCGTACTTGAAGTTTTAAGACAACCCATGGAAGAAGGCACCGTAGCCATTGCAAGAGCCAAAATGAGCATGCAGTTCCCAGCTAGATTTATGTTAATGGCTTCTATGAACCCCTGCCCTTGTGGGTTTTACAATCATCCCCAAAAGGAATGCCATTGCAGCAGCAGTGCTATTCAAAAATATTTGCATAAAATTTCTGGGCCATTGTTAGACCGAATTGACTTACATGTAGAAGTGGCCCCTGTAATGTATGAAGCATTGAGGGGAAAACAGGAAACGGACAGCTCGGAAATGGTTGCTTTAAGAGTTAAAAAAGCAAGGGCACTACAATTGCAAAGGTTTGCAATGGAAACAGGGGTATTTACCAATGCCCAAATGAACAAGAATCAAATAAAAAACTATTGTATCATTGATGCTGCTGCAGAAAAATTGTTGAAAGAAGCCATGGAAAAATTTCAGTTAAGCGCAAGAGCCTTCGATCGAATTCTAAAAGTGAGTAGAAGCATTGCAGATTTAGCAGATAGTAAAAATATTGAAATTCACCATATCAGCGAAGCAATTCAATACAGAAATCTAGACCGATCTAATTGGGGACAATTCAAAAACTAAGTAAAAAAATAGGCTTTAAGCGCTATTTTAATACTGGCCTGTTTGGAGTAAAACCAAGGTACAAGCTTCAATGGTTTGTATGCCTTTTTTTTCTGCAAGTGAAGCCAGTATTGGATTTTCCGTGCCTGGGTTAAATATAATTCGACGTGGCGCAAGTGCAACAATGGCCTCCAAGTACTCCGTTTGAGCAGTTGGACCAAGGTATAAAGTAACCGTATCAATGCTTCCTTGTTTGGGCCATTCATTGATAATGGCTGTTTCGTGAATGAAGCCTTTTTTGAGGCCAAAAGGATACACTGCAAAACCTTTTTCTGCTAAAAGTGCTGTGGCTAAAAAACTATAACGTTCCGGATTGGGTGTGGCGCCAACCACTAATGTAAGAGGTGCTTGCATGGTACAAAACTATTATAAAAAATCAACACATTTAATATAGTTACAATAAAACAATGTAATTTTATATTTCTAAATTAAATAACCCTTTAAAAATAACCCTCATGGCAAGCAAGAAAAAAGTAGCAAAGAAAAAAGTAGTGGCAAAAAAAGTAGCCCCTAAGAAAAAAGCAGTTGCAAAAAAGAAAGTAG
>CAINEG010000013.1 GCA_903847655.1 uncultured Bacteroidota bacterium | reverse complement strand
TATCTTTCGTGAGCCTGTAAAAGAACCACTTCAAACAGGTATCAAATCGATCGATGCGATGATTCCTATCGGACGTGGTCAGCGTGAGTTAGTGATCGGTGATCGTCAGACTGGTAAATCAGCTATCTGTATCGATACCATCATCAATCAAAAAGAATTTTATGATGCGGGCAAACCAGTCTACTGTATCTATGTTGCGATTGGACAAAAAGCATCTACGATTGCTGGTGTAATGAAAACATTAGAAGACAATGGTGCGATGGCTTATACTATTATTGTTGCTGCTCCAGCAGCAGATCCTGCTCCTTTGCAATTCTATGCGCCGTTTGCGGGTGCAGCAGTGGGTGAGTTCTTCCGCGATTGTGGTAAACCAGCCTTGATTGTTTTTGATGATTTATCTAAACAAGCGGTAGCCTACCGTGAGGTTTCTTTATTGTTGCGTCGCCCTCCAGGACGTGAAGCCTATCCTGGTGACGTATTCTATTTGCATAGCCGTTTGTTAGAGCGTGCTGCCAAAGTGATTGCGAACGATGAGATCGCTAAAAATATGAATGACTTGCCAGCTTCTATTAAGCATTTGGTGAAAGGTGGTGGTTCATTGACAGCTTTACCAATTATTGAAACACAAGCAGGTGACGTATCTGCCTATATCCCAACCAACGTAATTTCAATCACAGATGGTCAAATATTCTTAGAAGGTAACTTGTTTAACGCGGGTATTCGTCCAGCAATTAACGTAGGTATTTCTGTAAGTCGTGTGGGTGGTAATGCGCAAATCAAATCCATGAAAAAAGTATCTGGTACTTTAAAATTGGACCAGGCCTTGTACCGTGAGTTGGAAGCCTTCTCAAAATTTGGAGGAGATTTAGATGCTGCAACTAAGTCAGTAATTGACAAAGGCGCAAGAAACGTAGAAATCTTAAAGCAAGCACAATACGCTCCATTCTCTGTAGAGAAACAAGTAGCCATTATTTATTTAGGTACCAATGGTTTATTGAAAGAGGTAGCCGTACGTAAGGTGAAAGAATTTGAAGCACATTTCTTATTGGAGATGAGCAACAAACTACCTAATGTATTGGCTGAATTTAAGAAAGGCAATTTGCCTGAAGATGGCTTGAAGCAAATGGTAGACTTGGCCAATAGCATCATTCCTCAATACAAATAGTAATAAAGCCTATTTTATAGCAAAACCCCGAACTATGTTCGGGGTTTTTTGTTATTAGGGTATGTCGGTGATTAAAGTTCAACATATTAGCAAACAATTTGGCCACCTGAAAGCGGTGGATGACCTAAGCTTTGAAGTGCAAGCTGGACAGGTTTTTGGCTTTTTGGGCCAAAATGGTTCTGGCAAAAGCACCACCATACGCATGTTGCTTTCTTTGATCCACCCTAGCAGTGGCAGCATTGAAATTTTCGGACAACCCATTCAAAAAAATAGAGCAGCCATTTTAGAACAAGTAGGGGCCATTATTGAAAGGCCCGATTTGTATCCCTATTTAAGTGCCAAAGAACATTTGCAATTGTTTGCCAAAGTGAGGAGGCAAAAAATAGAATCAAATAGGATTTCTGATACTTTAGAAAAAGTGGGTTTGGCCCATCGTGCCCAGGATAAAGTACAAACATTTTCATTGGGTATGAAGCAACGCTTAGGTATTGCGATTGCACTGGTGCATAATCCAAGTTTAATTATTTTAGATGAACCTACCAATGGGCTGGATCCGCAAGGAATTGCCGATATCAGACAACTGATTCAATATTTGGCCAAGGAAGAAGGCAAGACGGTGTTTGTATCTTCTCATTTACTTTCAGAAATAGAACAAGTGGCTAATCAAATCTTAATCATACATCAGGGAAAAAAGATGGTGGAAGGGGGTACCAAAGAATTGTTGGATCCGCAAAAAAGAATCGTGCAAATAAAAACATTGGACGATGCTGGTACCCTGCAAGTGATTGTGGCTGGTAGTTTTAGCAATTATTTGTTGCCTAGAAAAGAAGGCATATTTTTAAAAATACCTACCTATGAAATTCCTTTATTGAATGAGTCCTTAATAAAAGCAGGTGTGGCCTTGTTGGCCATTGAAAGTAAAAACGCTTTGGAAGATTATTTTTTACAAATAACGTCAAACTCCTAATTATGTGGTCGCTCATTAATATAGAATTGTATAAAATATTTAGACGCCCTAGAACCTATATTGCTTTTGGGGCCATAGCAGCACTGATTGTGGTGATTCAATTGGGATTGAAAATTGATGGCGATGCGTATGCAGGTTTTTTGATGAAGGATATCAATGATACTTTAACCGTCGATGGCAAAGTATTGAATGGCTATTTAATTTGTTATATTTTATTGCAATTATTATTAGTGCATGTGCCTTTGTTGGTAGCGCTAATAGCTGCAGATATGATCTCAGGCGAAGCAAATTTAGGCACGCTTCGTTTGTTATTTAGCACACCCTATAGTAG
>CAINEG010000012.1 GCA_903847655.1 uncultured Bacteroidota bacterium | reverse complement strand
GGCTATGTATTTTTGGCTGGCATCATCCCAGAAATAAAATAGTCTAATTTCTGCCTTGGCTGGGCCAGAGGGGGTTTCGATGCATTCTGCGTACTTTACTTTTTCTTGTAAAATCCAATGCTCGGGATTAGTTAAAGCCTCCAAGTCGCCGGCTTGAATATCGATAATGACCCCTTGGCCTGCAAATGAAAAAAGCGGCTTTAATATATAGGCCTCTAAATTTTTAGGCATTGATTTTAATGCATGTACAAACTGCGTTTTAGGAATCAAAGGATGATGTAAAAAAGGTAATAAGAATTTACTAATTCTAAAAAAATGATGAGGGTGACTCACCCAGCTAATGTTTAAATCGCTAAGAAAAATATTTCCTAATGCTTGTATGGCCTTGGGTTGTTTATTTAATTCATCCATCACAATTCTATTGTAGATGCGTTCAATTTTGATAGGAGTGCCATTGCTTATGTAAAATAGTTCTTTTCCTTTTTGAATTAGTTCGGTAATGCAAACAATGGGTATGCCTAAGTATTTTTGAGTGCAATAAAAATCAATCCTGGTTTTTTGTTGATGGGGGTACAATTCAAGTAGTACCGTGTGTTCGCCCTTGGTGCCAATAATGACTTGTTTTAGATGAGCTAGGTATTTTTCCTTAGTATAGCCATTTAAAAATGGACTGTAATTTTCGGGTAGACTAAAATTATTTTTTAAAGCTTCATCTTGTAATACTTCAAAAGCAAACAAAGAAGGAAAGCCTTGTAGTTCGATTAATTTAGGTACTAAATTATTTTTTTCATCTAAAGCAATGGCAAAATCCATGACTAGGCAATGAGGATGTTCATTTTCATTAGGCGTAATGGGCTGCCCGACTAAAGAGGCTTGGGTATTTTTTTTAAAATCGGCAGCCAAAATTTCTTCATTCACATAATTGCCTAGTTCAAGCATGGCGGCTGTAAATGCAGCATTGATAAAAATAGGCGTTTCTGCAATTCTAAAGTCCAGGGCATTGGGGTAGCTATTGGCTATATAGGATAGATATTTTTGATACTTCTCTTCGGTAAAGGCAATATTATAATTTTCTCTAAAAGAAGCAATCATACTATTTTCAATTTATGATTTTATAGCTAAGGCCTTATCTAAAAAATTAGGAATAATGGCATGAAAAGTGGACTTAATTTTTTTAGGGTCATTTAAGTGCTCAATCATTCTATCCCATTTTTCTATTCCAAATTCTTCTACAATTGAATTTTTAATCTTTTCTTCTTTGAAATAAGCTATTAAAATATGGTATTCCCCTTCTGGGTGAAATTGAACCCCTGCCATATGCTCATTAAACTGTATACCCATTATAGCACGTTCAAGAGGTACTTGCGGTCTAATTTTTTCTAAAGCAGTAATGCGCCCTCCCATATTATTTATTAAGGCATCGTTAGGTTCTGTAATTTGATACAACCTACTTTCTAAAGCATAAAACGGATCTTCTAATCCTTCAAATAAATCATTGTATTCAATGGATGAACAGGAAGTATACCTACTTGCCTTGATTTACGCAAACTTATTTTTCCTAAATTAAAATGTCTGCAGGCTATTTGAAAACTATGACAAATTAAAAAAACAGGCTTTTTTATTTCCATCATTTGGTCTAACCATTGGGTATAGAGCGTATCCCATTGCTCGCCTTCGGAATCGGTAGGAGAGCCAGGGCCTCCAGTAGAAATATAAGCATCAAAAGTATCATCCGGTATTTCACAATGATCTCGTAGTCTAAAAATTTGATGCTCAATTCTAGCCTTTCTTTCTTTACTCCAATGGTCTAATAACAATTGTATACAGTCCATACCCACATTGGTATTCCCATCATACATATCAATGATAGCAATGTTTAAGTGGGGGCTTGACATTATAAGTAGCTTAAGTTAGTCTTAGGTGTTAATGCTAATAAGGTTTCATACATTAATTGAATGGTGTCTACAATATCTTTTTTGTGTATCATTTCAACCGTGGTATGCATGTACCTTAATGGAATCGAAATTAAAACAGAAGGACAACCGTCGTTGGCATATGCAAAGCTATCCGTATCGGTGCCAGTGCTTCTGCTTAGGGTTCTAAATTGTACTGGAATCTTTTTCGCCTTGGCAGTGGCTTCTACAATGGCCAATAATTTATTGTGAATGGCTGGCGCATAAGCTAAAGAGGGTCCCTTACCACATTGGATATCCCCTTCAATGGCTTTGTTAATCATTGGCGTATGTGTGTCATGGGTTACATCGGTGATGATGGCGATATTGGGTTTGATTCTTCTAGCGATCATTTCTGCACCGCGCAATCCAATCTCTTCTTGCACTGCATTAACAATATATAAACCATAAGGCAATTTCTTTTTATTTTCTTTTAATAAGCGTGCCACTTCTGCAATCATAAATCCACCCACTCTATTGTCGAAAGCGCGACCAATGATAAAGTCGTTGGCTAATTCGTCAAAACCTTCTTGATAAGTCACCACTGCACCTATGTGAATGCCCAAGGCTTCTACTTCTTTTTTAGATCTTGCGCCACAGTCCAATGTTAAGTTGTCTACTTTGGGTTGAGGTTCTTTTTGTTCTGGATTGCTTAATCTTGTATGAATGGCAGGCCATCCAAACACCGCTTTCACTGGACCCTTTTTACCATGTATCCAAACACGCATCGAAGGAGCAATTTGATGGTCTACACCACCATTTCTTTTTAAATGTATCAATCCTTGTTCGTTAATATAATTCACAAACCAACTAATTTCATCGGCATGTGCTTCTATGACCACTTTAAATGGTGCAGAGGGGTTAATCACCCCAACAGCTGTTCCATAAGGATCAGTAAAAGTGGTGTCTACATATTTGGTAAGATAATCTAACCAAATTTTTTGGCCACTGGTTTCAAAACCCACAGGGGAGGGATTGTTAATATAATTGGTTAAAAATTGATAAGCATTGGCGCTGATCAATTCCTTCTTTACTTTAATTGCTGGTTTTTTAGCGGTAGACTTTGCCATAGGATGGTTTAAAATTGTATAATGCAAGATACTACTTTATGGGATTATTTAACCCTATCTAATGGAACTGCTTTTTATGACTAGATATTGAATACTTTTGCAATGTATAAATAAATAATTGTGATTCAGCCGCCTATTCCTATTCAAGACTTATGGACCCTACCCAAGGAAGATTTCTTTGAAGTAAGTAAAAAAATATTTCAGTGGCAGGCTGCGCAGAACCAAGTATATAAGCAATGGGTGAGTTTAAATAAGACATCGGCCCAGGACTTAACCACTATCCCATTTCTCCCCATATCTTTTTATAAAACACAGGAAATATTGATTGGACCTAAACCTATTACTTTATTTGAAAGTAGCGGCACTACACAAGATGTGGTAAGCAAGCATTGGGTGCAAGACACTCATTTGTATGAAGAAAGTTTTTTGAAATGTTTTAATTTATTTTACGGTGCCCCTAGTGATTATTGTATACTTGGTTTGTTGCCTTCTTATTTGGAGCGTAAACATTCTTCCTTAGTTTACATGGTCAATCATTTAATTCAAACCTCCAAACATCCAGACAGTGGGTTTTATTTAGATGATTTTAAAAAATTGGACGCCACCCTAAAAAAATTAGAAGCAGCAAAGCAATCCGTTTGGCTAATTGGGGTAAGCTTTGCCTTGACAGATTTTGCCAAAGCATTTCCACAAAAATTAATACATACCACGGTAGTGGAAACAGGGGGAATGAAAG
>CAINEG010000011.1 GCA_903847655.1 uncultured Bacteroidota bacterium | reverse complement strand
GTAGCAATTTATCATTTAAGATGGCGCCCATTCCTGCGGGAATTTTTACCATGGGCAGCAATGAACAGGAGAAAGGCAGAGGTAATGACGAAGGACCCAAGAAAGAAATTAAATTAGACGCTTTTTGGATGAGCGCCTATGAACTGACCAGAGATGAATTAGATGTATTTTTAAAAGATGAGGCCACCAGCCAAAATGTAAATGTAGATGCCATCACAAGACCCAGTCCTCAGTACGTAGATTTAAGTTGGGGCATGGGTAAAGAAGGAGGCTATCCTGCCAATAGTATGTCACAACGCACAGCCCTCATGTATTGTAAATGGTTGTATGAAAAAACAAAAGTCTTTTATAGATTACCTACAGAAGCTGAATGGGAATATGCATGTAAAGCAGGTACCAAGACTGCGTATTTTTTTGGCAATGAGGAAAAAGATTTAGACAAGTATGCTTGGTATGAAAAAAATAGTTCCAATACTTTTCACAAAGTGGGGCAAAAGTTACCTAATCCTTGGGGCTTGTATGATATCTTAGGAAATATCACAGAATGGACCTTGGATCATTACGATCCTACTGCTTTTGAAAAAGTAAGCAATCAACAATTAAGTATTGCTCCCAATGAGGCCAAGTATCCCAAAACATTAAAAGGAGGAAGTTATTTAGATGCGGCTGTAGATTTAAGAACCGCCAAAAGATTTCATTCCGATCCTATATGGAATCGTCGAGATCCACAAATTCCAAAAAGTAAATGGTGGTTAACTGAAGCAAAGCAAGTGGGTATCCGATTGGTAAGGCCGCTGCATACGCCAAGTGAGGAAGAGATCAATCAATTTTTCAAGTCCTATTTAAATTAATAAACCAAATATTACCATTATGAACACAGCATTTTCGGGAAAAAATTCAAGAAGAGAATTTGTAAAAGGTAGCAGTTTACTTACTGGAGGCTTATTGGCGGCGCCACTATTGTCCAAAGCCAATTTCTTTTCAGGATCAGACGATGTCATTAAAATTGCAGTGGTGGGTTGCGGAGGTAGAGGCACCGGCGCTGCCATGCAAGCCTTATCTAGCAAACAAAATGTAAAAATTGTTGCCATGGCCGATGCCTTCAAAGACAATTTGGACAATTGCCATAAATCTTTAACTGAAGAAATCAATAACAGTATTGGTTCATTGGCACAAAGATTAGATGTGCCTGAAGAAAGAAGGTTCACTGGATTTGATGCGTATCAAAAAGCCATTGCACTTGCCGATGTGGTCATTCTTGCTACACCTCCAGGTTTTAGGCCCATACATTTTGCAGAAGCCATCAAGCAAAACAAGCATGTATTTATGGAGAAGCCAGTTGCTACGGATCCTGCAGGGATTCAAAGTGTACTTGCTACTGCAGCCATTGCCAAGCAAAAAAAATTAAACGTAGTGGTAGGTTTGCAAAGACATTATCAAAATTCTTACCGTGAACTATTTAAAAGAAAAGATTTGATTGGAGACATTACTTCCGCACAAGCCTGGTGGGATAATGATGGTGTTTGGGTAAGACCAAGAAAATACAGTCAAACAGAAATGGAATACCAAATGCGCAATTGGTATTATTTCAATTGGCTTTGTGGCGATCATATCACCGAACAACATATCCATAATTTAGATGTTATCAATTGGTTCAAAGGTGGGCATCCAGTAAAAGCGCAAGGCTTTGGTGGACGTCAGGTAAGAAAAGGAAAAGAAAATGGCGAAATTTTTGATCATCATTTTGTGGAGTTTGAATATGCCGATGGTTCTATCTTAAATAGTCAGTGTAGACATATTCCAGGTACGATGAGTAAGGTAGATGAATTATTGGTGGGCACAAAGGGCAAAATATTTTGTGGTGCTGCCCATATTAAGGACCATAGTGGCAAGCTAATTTATCAGTACGATACAAAGTTGGAAAACAATCCTTATCAAACAGAGCATGATGAATTGTTTGCAGCGATTGCGAAAGGAGAATATAAATATGCAGATGCTGAAAATGGAGCCAGCTCTACTATGACTTCTATTATGGGCAGAATGGCTACTTATACTGGGCAAGTGATTGACTGGGATAAAGCCATTAACTCTGGTATTGATATTCATCCAAAAGTATATGATTGGAACGCAGAACCTCCTGTACTTCCTAATGCAGATGGGTATTATCCTATTGCAATTCCTGGTGTGACAAAATACTTTTAGTAGTAAAATTTTACAACCCCTCTAGATAAAACCCTGAGCTAAAATGGCTCGGGGTTTTTTATTTAAAGCATTAATAGGAAAGCTTTGTACTGAGCGGCCATGGATTTAATAAAATCAGTAAGCTTGTATTTATTTAAAACTTCTGTTGGTGTATCTGCAGCACCTTGGACTAAACCAACACAGTTTGGTTTTCCGCAGTTACAAACAAACTGCTGTGCCATACGCCATTCGGTAGCAGGATAAAAAAAGCAGAGCTCCTCTCCAGCTTCAATATCATTCAAAGATTCTAATTGCATGGTGCTGGTATTAAATAAAACATTAGGCGCGCAAGAATGATTTACATATTGCAAATATTCAGGCGTTAAATGAATGTGTTTGGTTTCACTTAATTGTACAGTCAAGTAATTAGGGGTATCCACAATTTTAGAGGCATCAAAAGCTACAATATTTTCACCTGCTTTAAAGGGTGCATTGGCAAATAAACCATACTGCTTATTTACTTTGTTTTGTTTTACTTCACAGTTTTCATGTAGGCTAATGGTAACAAAATCATTTGAATTTTGGTGCAAAGACATAAATGAGTAAAGGTTTAGATTACTAATTTATCAATAAATAGCAGTTTACAAAAAAATCAGTAAAATATTTTTTCCACTATTTCTTCTTAATCACCACCAAGGTAATATCATCAGGATTATGCTGGCCTTGCAACCATTCATCCACAGAAGCCATCAAAGCATCAATCATACCCTGGGCAGTGTTATGGCCATTGTCCTGAATAAGCTGCTTTAATCTATCATAATCGTACATATCACCAGCTAAATTAGGTGCTTCTGGAAGCCCATCAGACAATTGTACCAATACATCTCCCTGTTCAAATTGAATATCTTCTTGAATAAATTGTTCTTGTTTCAAGCCCCCTAAAGGAAGGCCATTATTCATAAAATCAAGTACTGATTTGTTCTTGGCTTTATACAAATAGATAGGAGGCATGGCAGCCGAGCTAAGCAAAATGTTGCTGGTATTGATTTGAGCAATATTTAAGCTCATTCTTAAAGTGCCTAAATCGATTTTTTTAACCACTTTATTTAAGCGTTCCAATATTTTATTGGGCGCTTGAGCATCAATGCCATTCAATCCAGCCTTGGTCACGGATACCATCATACCAGAAGTAACCCCATGGCCAGTCGCATCTCCACATACGCTAAAAATACTGCCATCATCCTGCGGGAAAAAGTCATAATAATCGCCCCCTACTTCAGTAGAAGATCGAATAAAAGCAGCAATGTCTAAATCAGATCTTTGAGGTACTTGTTTGGGCAACATGCTTAATTGCAAATCCCTGGCCGCTTTCAGCTCTTTATTCTTGCGGTCTTCTTCTCTTTTACGCGCACGTTCTTTGCGTGCTTGCCTATTGTATAAAGTGTAACTTGTAAAGCCAATAATAAAAAACAAACTAAAGCCAATGATTAATTTTTTTCTTCTTGACTCTTCTTCTTCTTTCTGTTTTTGACGAAGCTCTTCATTCAAAGTAATGTTTTCAGCTTCATTAACTTTAGTTTTATCGGACAATTCATCTTTAATAGCGTTGCTTAGTTTTAAGTATTTAAAAGCGCTGTCAATTTGATGATTTTCGTCGTAAATTTTTGCCAATAATTCACTGGAAGATAAAACGCCTTCTGTAAAGGCAATTTTATTACTTAATTTAAAAGAAAGATTAGCATAATATATAGCACTATCTATATGCCTTAATCCTAGATGTGCATTAGCAAAAACATTATAGGTTTGGGCAATGTCTTTATCAAAGTTATTATCTACAATCTCGTGAAATCCTTCATATAAATAATCTAATGCTTTTTGGAATTCTTTTTTATTTACATAAGCATCTGAAATCACAAAATAAGGGAAACCCCATTTTTTTTCTTTTGGGAAAGTTCGATCTAATTCAATGGCTTTCTTAGAAAAACTTATGGAGGAATCATATTCTTTTATTTGCGCATACATTTGGCCCAGCATGCCCACTGGTGTATACTTATAAGCATAATTGTAAGAATTTGCCAATGCTGTTTTAGCTTGTTCATCTAAAATTGCTTTTACTTTAGAATAACTCCCTAAGCCTGCATAGCATTGAATGGTAATGCCTTCAATATTATCTTTAATATCACCTTTATATGCATTAATTTCTTCCGTTTCTTTTTTTGCTAAATTCATATAATACAATGAAAGCGAGAAATTGCTTTTCATCATCATATACAATTGCCCCATTGCAAAATGATTATTATATTGTAATTCTTTAAAATCATTTTTAGTGGTATATTTTTCTAACTCTTTACCATAATAAATGGAGCTATCCGCATTTTTAAAAAAATAATACCCACTTAATCTATATAGTAAATAAGCTTTGTTATCTGATTCAGGCAATTGTTTGATTATATCAATGCTATCTTTAAGGCTCATCCCAGAAGAAGGATCTAAATTAAAATTGTATTTTTTCTCTTGTGAAAATCCTTGATTAGAGAGAAAAGTAAAAACCAATAAAATCAATACATATTTTTTCATAGTGCGTCTTTTATATTTATTTTTTCTTTGTCACTACCAAGGTAATATCATCTGGATTTCGCTTTCCTTGCATCCACTCATCCACCGATTTTATTAATACATCGATAATTTCTTGTGCAGATAAATGACAGCTTGATTGGATTAAGCTACTTAGTCTTTCATAGTCGTACATCTCGCCTGCTAAGTTTGGTGCTTCTGGTAAGCCGTCAGATAGTTGTACTAGTACATCACCCGCTTCAAATTTTCTGTTTTCTAAAACAAAATCCTCATCTCTTAGTCCGCCTAATGGTAAGCCATTGTTCATGAACTCTTCTACCTGTTTAGTGGCAGCCTTGTATAAATAAATAGGCGGCATGGCGGCAGAGCTTAAGAATACTTCGTCACTCGTGATTTCTGCAATGTTCAAGCTCATTCTTAAAGTACCCAAATCGATACGTTTTACTACGCCATTTAATCTTTGTAAGATTTTATTAGGTTTTACTGGGCTAATCCCATTCAAACCTGCCTTAGTGACGGATACCATCATACCTGAAGTAACCCCATGGCCTGTGGCATCTCCACATACACTAAAAATGACCCCATCTGGTTGAGGGAAGAAATCATAATAGTCGCCACCCACTTCTGTAGAAGATCTTATAAAAGTGGCAATGTCTAAATCCGCTCTTTTAGGATTTTCTTTAGGCAGCATGCTTTGTTGTAAATCACGAGCAGCTGCGAGTTCATTGTTCTTGCGGTCTTCTTCTATTTGACGCAAACGTTCTCTTTGTTTACTCTTGCCATTTAAATAAACTCCAACAGCAAAAAGCATTAATCCAATTGCGGTGATGATTAATTTTTTTTGTTGGGCATCTTTTTGTTCAGCTAATTCTATTGCCTTAGTTTGTTCACCTAATGCAATATTTTGTGCTTCATTAATTTTTAATGAATTATACAACTGCTCACCTAATTCTTGAGATTTTTCTAAATATTTAAAGGCGCTATCCTGATTGTTTTTAATTTTATACATTTGGTACAATACCTTATAAGCATTTAACAAACCTTCCGTAAATGTAAATTTTGAAGAATAGGTGACCACTTGAGTTCCATAATAGATGGCTGAATCCACTTGATGTAATGCAGCATAGGCACTGGTTAATCCAGAAGCTGCTTCTAAGTAGTCCTTATACAAAGAACTTATAAATGCAAGTGGGATAGATAATTTGTAATTGATGATGGCAGAATCATATTTTTTTTGTGCACGGTATATATCACCTTGAACTACATAACCTCCACTCCATCTTTGTTCATAAGGTTTTTGATTGTAAAAATTTATAATAAAAGAATTATAAAAATAAGCCGTGTCATACATTTCTAAAATATAATACACTTTTGAAGTTGTTCCTACAATTGTCGAATTCACACTTGCATTATAATTGTCATTTGTTCTTTTTACTCTATTGTTGTAAGGAAATGATTTAATTAAATACATCAAACCTAAATCCTTATTATTTAAATATGAATAACTTAAAGACAATACAAAATAAATGCCTCTCATTTGACTTTCACTAAAATTAGCCCTATTGCCTAATTTAAGACCTTCAGTAGCATAATGTAAAGCAAGTGGATAGTTCCCTATGGTTTGGCTGTATGTTTCAGATATGTTATAATAGGCTAATAACAAACTAAGGTCGTCTTTACTTTCTTGTGCAATTTCTTCTGCTTGTTTAAAATATATTATTGCAGAATCTCCCTTAGACCACTCATACCTGTATCCAATATTCATTAAAATATCAATTTTTTTTGCAGCAGATTTGGTAGATGCAACTAATTTTATAGAATCATTAATATTGAAATTCAAATTATCATAATACTGTGCATTCACCTGGTGCATTCCGGCAATGAAAATTCCTAGGACCAATAAATATTTTTTCATAGCAAATTTTTTGTCAAAATTTTATAATATTATTTTAATGCGTTTCTTTTGGAAGTTCTTCGGTAACATTGGCCCTAGCGCTTAATCCATTCAATCCATATTTTAAAACAAGCGGTATAAATAAGGGCACCAAGCGTCCAATGGTGGGATTAACAAAGACCAAGCCTAAGGAAATTAAAAATATCACTGGCACCACCATGGTGAAATAAAAGCCTAATAATATTCTATCCTTAGATATCTTATGGGTTAACAAATCCAAATTATGATTGCTTAAATAAAACCATAAAATGGCATTCATAAAAGCAGTTAAACAAATATTGATTACATAGACTGCATAAGGCAAATGCAATTCTGATTCTGATGCGTATTCTCCCAACAAGCCTGAAGTAAAAGGTAGCAGTACCACTGAAAACAAAAAAGATAAATTTAACCAAAGCAATCGGCTAGTATATTTTTCTACATAGCCAAAAATGCGGTGGTGCACCGACCAATAATAACCTACAATGCAAAAGCTAATCACAAAGCCTAATAATTTCCAGGCCATTTCTTTAAGGGAATGCCATAAAGCCGCATCTGTAGCGTGTTCCAGGACCGGTACTTTAAATTCAATCACGAGTAAAGTAATGGCGATGGCAAATACACCATCTGTAAAAAAAGAGATGCGGTCT
>CAINEG010000010.1 GCA_903847655.1 uncultured Bacteroidota bacterium | reverse complement strand
TTTATTGCTGCAAAGATTCATAAAAAACACTAAAAAAACAATGAGCTAGAAGCTATTGTTTTCAAAATAGAGTAATATATGGTCTTTTAAAAATCCTTCTTGTTCTATCAAGTCCATGGTAGGGAGGCCTTTCAATTGCTTAAAGTGAGGCCAGCCTTCTTCATCTTGCCCTTCTAATAAGTAATAGCCGCTGGCAGCCAGGATGGAGCAAATGGCTACATGCATGAGGTCCTGCTTCTGCTCCTTGCTAATTTTTTCTACTAAAAATCCTGTTTCCTGGAGTCCAATAAGGAATAGGATTGATTCCACATCTGGCTTTTTACCGAATCGGTCCATCAATTTTTTCTCTAAATCCCACCACCTGCTCTGAAAATCATCTTTTATCGATCCCATACTGCCTTTTTCAATTTATCCAGCAAAGGTAGGGGATATCTAGGCGTAGTAGGATGCTTTGATTATCTTTGCTAAAATTTGATCCGATGTTACAAGTGAGTTTTTTGCGTCAAAATAGGGAGCTGGCTAAGCAGAAGTTGGCCATTAAGCATTTTGCCCAACCCGATTTGGTGGATACCGTCATTGATTTAGATGATGAAAGAAAGCAATTGCAAGCTGCTTTTGATGAAACGCAGGCGAAGGTGAACGCTGCCTCCAAGGAAATTGGGGTATTGATGGCCAAGGGAGATAAGACGCAAGCAGAAGCGACCAAGACATCGGTGGGGGAATGGAAAAAACAATTGGAGCCTTTGAAAGAAAAGATGGCCCAGGTAGAAATAGATTTACAAAATACCTTGGTTCAATTTCCGAACCTTCCTCATGACTTAGTGCCCAAAGGGAAAACCCCTGAAGAGAATGAACTAGTGAAGCAAGCAGGGGAAACACCCAAATTATATGCAGGCGCTCAAGCGCATTGGGATTTAATTAGCAAATACAATTTAGTTGATTTTGAAACCGGTGCTAAAATTACCGGTAGCGGTTTTCCATTATATATTGGCAAGGGGGCAAAATTTCAAAGAGCCTTAGTACAATATTTTTTAGATTTTAATATTGCAGCAGGCTATACAGAATATTTACCTCCGTTTATGGTGAATGAAGCTTCTGCTTTTGCCACTGGTCAACTACCTGATAAAGAAGGACAGATGTACCATGCCACTGCAGATAATTTTTATTTAATTCCAACAGCAGAAGTACCTGTGACCAATATTTATAGAGAGGTGGTTTTGAAAGAAGCGGACTTACCCTTACAAATGACAGCCTATTCTCCTTGTTTTAGAAGAGAGGCGGGAAGTTTTGGAAAAGACGTGCGTGGATTAAATAGAGTGCATCAATTTGAGAAAGTAGAAATTATTCAAATTGTACATCCCGATAAAAGTGATGCCGTATTAAATGAAATGGTCGCACACGTTGAAAAATTATTAGTGAGCCTGGGTTTACAATACCGTATTCTAAGATTATGTGGGGGAGATATGGGATTTGCATCTGCGATTACCTATGATTTTGAAGTGTATAGTGCAGCGCAAGAAAGATGGCTAGAAGTAAGTAGCGTTTCCAATTTCCAAGCTTATCAAACCTATAGAATGAAATGTCGTTTTAAAGACGCGGCTGGAAAAATTCAGTTTGCACATTCCTTAAATGGAAGCTCTCTGGCCTTGCCAAGGATTTTTGCAGCCATTGTAGAAAACTACCAAACTGAAGCAGGTATTGCGCTTCCAAAGGTATTGCAATCTTATTTTGGTGCTGAAAATTTAATTTAAGTCTTTATAAATTAAAAAAGCCCTTCCAATTGGAGGGGCTTTTTTAATTTGCTATTGTATAGAATTAAAAATTACTAATTCTTAATCCAATGACGAAGGGAGCCATATCAAAATAAGTCAAATTCTTATCAAATAAATTGGTCATACTATAAGATCCATACAATCTGATACCACCTATGCCCAATTCGCCAATAGCGGCCATTTTGTAATTATTTAAATTAAAATTACCATCCACTTTCTTTTTGCCTCTTTCATCGCTTATTTGTTTGGTATGTGATTGCAACAAATAACTAGCACTCATACCAAGGCTAGCGTAAAAGCTTTTATCATTGCCAGGGTTGGACTGCAAGTTTAATTGAATAGGGATAGTTAAGTACTCCACAAATAATTTATTTTTTTTAAAATGAACATTGTCTAAATAAACATAGTTGCTTGGGGTATTGCCAAAACTAATGGGTTGTTCAAATCTAAAATTATACATTTCTATACCCACGCCATATTTTAAATTTAAGTAATGCTTGTAAAGGCTTGTTTTTTGTTGAACAATCCAAACGTTCACATTGCTTGACTTGGTATTGTTTAATTTTAAATTGGTATTGGTTGCGGAGGGATATGGATCAATTAACATTTGAGTATTAGGTATGGCGATGTAGGCCATCTGTGGTGTTTTGTCTATCCAATTGACAAAACCTAAATCAAATTCCAACATCTTGGTAGAAACATTTTTTAATCTTTTGGGTTTTCGCTCGATGGTAATATGTGTATTGTCAAAATCGCCATCATCAATCATGCTTTCCCAATCTTTTTTATTGCCCAATTCCTGAGCTTTGATGATATTGTAGCGTCCAATTTTTACGGTATCGTCGTTGACTGAAAGAAATGTATCTTTTTTTAAACGACCATCGGTAATATTAATAATGGTGCCATAGGGTTTAGTTCTTTTTCCGGTATAATGCTCATCATTAGGTTTTACAATCACGACATTGCCAAAAGCAATAGTACCATGAGTCTTGCCTATTTTTTTATCATAATTAGATTGTTCATTCTGATTTTTTATAATAATCATATTTCCAATCTTAATGGTATCTGCTGCTGAGGTAATACTTAGACTAGTTGTTTTTAAGCTATCGCTTTGCGCAAGTCCTTGAAGGCTTGACATGCTCATAAAGCATAAAGAGAAGAGGGTGAATGTTTTTTTCATATTTATTTTTCTGTTTTATTTCTTTTTAAGAGGGCATTGAATCTTCTTGTAATCCCTCTAAGGGCCGAAGCGTCAATTTCCAAATTGGCAATGTAGATGCTTCTATCTTCCTCATCGGTATCTACTACTTGATAAGTGGTGGTTTCGGTAACATTGCTGGTTTCTTTGCTTGTGGTATTGGTGGCTAGTACATTGGCTACTTGCGCAATTTCATTAGAGGGTAAATCGCTAGCTTGTATGCTTGTTGCTTCTTTTGTAATTGGCATTGCTTGTCCCATCAAATTATTTGTTTCCTCGATTGTTATAGAAGCCAAAGCAGTTGTTACAGGCGCTAGATTCTCTTTAAGTTTCAAGCTATAGTTTATTTTTTTTGGAGCGCTTCTGACAGTAGTATAAACAGGCAGATCCTTTTTTTCTAATGGAACAAGAATCCTAGACAATTTAGGCGCATTGGGTTTCACGGTATTCGCAACAATGGAATTAGAGGCGCCCTCCGAATTTGTTTCAATGAATCGATATCCAATCAACAGTACAAAGAGGGCGGCCACACTTAGCAAAGCGGTTTTTGTTCGATTATTAAATTCAATTTTAAATAACCTTGCTGGCTTTTTGTACAATTTGTTTTTAAAATCGGGAGAGAGGCTCGCCTCCATCGCTGGTAAGCGGTATAATAAGGCCTTGTTGTCAAAAATGATATTTTCTGGCGCTTGGATGGTTTTTTTCAACTGGTCTAACTCGGCAGCATAAGCTGGATGCGCGACAACAAAATTTTCTACCGCTGCATTTTCTGCTGCGCTTAATTCCTTGTCAATGTACAAGAGAAAATAATTTTCGTAATTGGTTTCGTTGATGTTCATATTAACTAGCTACTTTTTCAAGGTGAACTAATTTTTCTTTTAAAAATATTCTAGCACGATGTAGGTATACTTTTACTTGACTCTCAGATAAATTCATGATCTCCCCAATTTCTTGATAGGAATACCCTTCGTAATCTTTTAAAAGCACCAAACTTTTTTGTGTTGGATTCAATTCGTTGATGGCTGCGAGTAAAACCTGTTTTAATTCAGGATCTTTTTGATAAGTCGCTTTTGCCCCTGCCTCCTCGTAATTAGCTGTAATGGTCGCTTTTTTTTCTTTTCGAATATGGTCTATCATTTGGTGATAGGCCACCGTAAATAAATAGGACTTGGCCTTGAGCGGATCAACCTTGCTTCGGTTCACCCATAATTTTTCAAAGGCAGTTTGAACAATATCCTGCGCATCTTCAACATGACCTATATTTTTTAATATAAATCGGTAAACGCTATTGGCGTATTCATCCACGCAATGATTGAATTCAATCTCCTTCATCCTTTAGAATTGACAGTTGGTTATACTTAAAACGTAGATAGGACCCAAAAGTTACAGAATACCCTAATAATTAATTACTTGTTCTTGAATCGCTGCAGGTAAGGTTCTCCATTCGTATTGTTGGTCTCTTAACTGAGGCTCAAAACCAGCTTCCTTGATGGCTTCCTGTATCGTCTTATAAGTAAAGCGATGGGGTGCGCCAGCGGCACTGACCACATTTTCTTCTAGCATAATGCTTCCAAAATCGTTGGCACCCGCTTCTAAGCATACTTGTGCGGTGGCTTTTCCCACGGTTAACCAACTTGCTTGAATATTTTTAATATTAGGCAGCATAATTCTACTAATGGCAATCATTCGAATATATTCTTCCGTAGTGGTTAAATTATGTACTCCTCTAATTTTAGTAAGCAAGGTGTCTACATCTTGGAAGGTCCAAGGGATAAAGGCTAAAAATCCTTTGGCGTCTTTTGGTTTTCTATCTTGTACTTCACGAATACGCACTAAGTGAATAAATCTTTCTTCTAGAGTTTCCACATGACCAAACATCATAGTCGCACTGGTGGTAATATTTAATTGATGTGCTGCAGCCATGACATCCAACCATTCGTCTGCACCACATTTTCCATTAGACACTAATTTTC
>CAINEG010000009.1 GCA_903847655.1 uncultured Bacteroidota bacterium | reverse complement strand
TTCAAAATTCACGTTAAAAATCTATTTGACGGGGCTTAATTTATAAAACTTTACGCCATGGTGGGGAATATTCATGGTTATCTGGTTTTTAATTTTACCCAGGTTTTTTTGTTGCCACACATCGCGCAACTGATAGTTTTTTGTAAGTCCTAATGAATTTAGGTCGACAGTAAATGAAATGGGTTTTTCATTTTCCCAGTGGAAATAGGTTTGGGGAGTTTTACCAAACTCTTCCGTGTAAAAAAAGCCAAGGGCAAAAGAGCCATCTGAAAGAGGTTTTTTCCAGACTTGTACCCCGTTTTTTTCAAGCACGAGTCGAGCAGAAATTCCTAAGGGATCTTGGTTGACCTCAATAATTTCATCATTGGTCAATAAGCCTAAGGTAAAATCATCTAATTGCTCGATTGGACAGCCAATCAAAAGGGGTGCGGCCAATAAACTAAAAATGCTGACATGGCTATATTGTTCGTCGGGGGTCAATCGGGTGGGATGCATGTCCGATCCCGTGGTTACGTTTCCAATGATCATCATGTCTGGATCAAGCCAGTGACCATGGCCGCCGTAAGGAGCCCATTTGTCTAATGTAAAGGCTGAAATATACAGGGAAGTCCAACTATCCCGAATATCTGGGCCGGTACGGAACGAATTAGTAAGTTTAGCCCAATCGCTAGCGTTAGAAAAAGGAGCGGAGTTCGAAATACTAAAGTGTATGTCGCGACCTGATTTTAATAAGGCTTGTTGCATTCGGATGGTGGAGGGCACTTCGATGCGCCAGTCGTATTTTAAATAATCGATTCCCCAGTCGGCCCATTGTTTCGCATCATTTTCATCAAATTTATAGGGACCCACAAATCTCCACGCCCGTTTATTGTTCTTGATGGAATCAGGTAGAATGCCCGTCGGAATAGGGGAGCTGCCCCCCACATAACCCGCGTATGTTGTGATGAAAGGGCTAGAATAGAGACCAACTTTAAGGCCCATGCTATGAACGGAATCAACCATAGCCGCGAAGGATGGAAATTTTTCATTGGCTTGAATGCCATTGTATTTTCCACCGCGGCTTCCTTGCCAGGCGTCGTCGATGTTGATATAAGCCCAACCGTGATCCCTGAGTCCTTTGTTGACCATCGCCTTTGCGGAGGCCATTACTTTTCCTTGGTCGATGAGTCGGGCCCAGGAATTCCAGCCGTTCCAACCAATAGGTGGCGTGAGCGAAATGGTATCACCAATTTTTATTTCGAGGGTTTTTTTCGCAATCCCTAAGGCATTTTTTGCCTGCAATGTGACTTTATAATTGCCTTTTTGGTTTATTTTTCCTGTGATAATACCTGTTTTCTTATCTAAGGAAAGGGAGTTTGGAAGGTTGCTTGCTTGGAATTCCATAGGTTTTTGGCCTGAGGCAAAAATGGTATAGAATACAGGGTTTCCTGGAGTTGCGCCATAAAGAGCGGGGGAATTAATCCGTGGCTTTGGACTTGCCGGAGGGGTTAAAATGTATTTATTGCCAGCATTGGGAATTTTTTCTGGAATAAAGCCTTTGGTTAATGTGATTTTTGGATCAGCCCAATCGCCTAAATTTTTAGGATATCCACTACCTCTTCCTGTGACTAAAAGCCCCATTCTTTGAATTCCTTTTAGGTCGACTTCAACAAAAATGGATGGATCGCCTTGGATCATTTCGGGGCTTTGGTATAAAATCTTTCCATCACCTAAAATAAAAAAAGTGAGGGGAATGAGTTTATTTGCTTTATCATCAGCTCCTATGATGCAGGAAAAAGAAGTGGCTTGGCCTTTGATGTAAAAAGGTATAACGCTGGTGGATTCTACCCCGATTCCGTGTTTATAATGCTTCCGATTAATGAGCATGGAATCGCCGCGCATATTGGTTTTGGTTACTACGCTTTGAATGCCTTCCGAATATTTTTTGACATCTAAATCATCCAGATAGATGGTCGATGTATTTTGTGCTTGTAAGGTGTTAATTCCTAGAAATAGGATGAGTACTATATTTTTCATGCTATAGGTTTAGATGACAAAAATATCGTTTTTAAGCTAGAAAATTCCATATAATTTTGATAAATTGATTCGGATGAAATATTCGATTTACCTATTTACGATACTTTTTTTAACGATTTCACTCAGCGTAGAAGCCCAACAAAGGTTTTCGGTCGCGGGCAGAATCATTGAAAATAATCTAGAAGGCGCTCCCATCCCCTTTGCCCACGTGTATTTAAATGGTACATCGATTGGGACTCAAGCAGATGTTAATGGCCGATTTGTACTCAAAAACATTCCCAAAGGCATTTATAAATTCTCTATATCGATGGTCGGGTTTAAGACATTGATGAAGTTGACAAGCATCGATTCCGACCTAAAAAACCTCGTTGAGCGCTTAGATGAGAATGTGATGGATTTGATGGAAGTTCGCGTAAAAGGACAAAAAGATAAGGTGTGGAATAAATCGATTAGGGATTTTGAAAATGAATTTTTAGGTCGGGATATTTCTAGGAGCGAGATTCAAATCATGAACCGAGAGGTCATCGATGTGGATTATGACAAAGCGAAAAAGGTATTGACCGCTAAAGCTGAGCAACCCTTGATGATTGAAAATCGCAATTTGGGTTATTTATATCGAGGCTTTTTGGTTGAATTTCAAAAAGGGATTAGCCGCATGAGTTTTAAAGCAAGTGGCTATTTTGAACCCTTAAAACCCAGTTCTCCTAAACAGCAGAAGCGCTGGGAATCCAATCGGAGGGAGGTTTTTCAGGGATCCATCAAACATTTTTTATGGGCATTGTATCGAAATAGATTGACCGAAGAGGGCTTTTATGCCTATTATTTTAAGGATCGTAAGTATATGGGCGTTGTACCTGAATTCAAAGCAGATGAAGTGG
>CAINEG010000008.1 GCA_903847655.1 uncultured Bacteroidota bacterium | reverse complement strand
TATAGACGTATATCAATCATACATCGATGAACAAAGTATTATTGACGAATTATAAAAACCTTTTTACTATGAAAAAAATTTACATACTCGCATTTATTATTTTTGCATTCTTTAAAACCTCGAGTGCACAAGATAATCGTAGAGAAGAAATTGAATCGTTTCGAATTGCATTCTTTACTCGCCAACTTAATTTAACACCAGATGAAGCAAAAAAATTCTGGCCTGTATATAATGAGATGCAAGCTGAAATGCAGAAAATCCAGAAGGATCGTAAAATGCGCCATCGTGATGGAAGAGATAATGGCGACAACCTTTCTGATGCTGAAATCGAAAAAATGATAAACGATGAAATGACTTCTCGTCAGAAAGAACTAGATATTGAGAAAAAATATCACGACAGATTTAAGGCAGTATTACCTATGAAAAAGATTGCTATTTATTATCGTGCACAAGAAGGATTTAAGCGTGAATTATTGCGAAAATTGCAAGATCAACGCAGACCTCCGGAATTAGACTAAAGCCATTCTTTTCGTTTGAACCACAAGTAAATGGTAAAGGTAACCGCAATCATCAATGCGATAGAAAACAGATAGCCATATTCCCAGTGCAGTTCAGGCAAATGGTCGAAGTTCATGCCATATATACCTACAATAAAGGTAAGTGGCATAAAGAAAACCGAGAAAATTGTTAATACTCTAATTACTTCATTCGTTTTTTGGCCGGATATAGAGAGGTAAAGTGATAGTAAGTTGTTGATGTCTTCACTCAATTGATCATACACAATAACTTGTTGAACAAAATTATCTTTCATCTCTCTATACATCGGATCGTGTTTATATCCCTCTCCAACTTTATTAGTCGTATCTGTAGTAATGGTTAATATTCTTTTTATAACAGAAACCTTTCTTTTAATCTGATATAAGTTTTTTAATAAATTAGGTAACTTCTTCCTCAGGAAAATTCTGCTCTCATAGAAATCAATCTCATTAGTTAATTTATCAGAAGGTACTTCGTAAGTCAATACTGCAGAATTTAAGATATGTAATAATAACTGATGAAGGTCGGTACATTTACCACTATCTATATATTTCGTTTTGATAACATTTAATAATGGTTGTTCTGATCGATGTACTGTAATGATATTTTTATCAGTGATGAAAATGGAGATTTTACGAGTTACTTCTTGAATCGTATCTGCTTCGCTTGATTGGGCTACATCATACACCCGAGTAACAATAAATCTTGACGATTCCGTCTCCTCGTATTTCGGTAAATGATCCGGTTCTAAACAATCCTGCACCGCATTAGGATGCAAGTGGTAGGTATTAGCAATTTCTTGCAACTCTAATTCAGTAGGATTGGTTACATCAATCCAAAAGTCGTTTATATGTTGAACAGCATCCATACGATTGTCTATACCCAAATGTAATCATACCAACGGATATTTTGTACTTTTGTATATGTTATCAAACCGACAATTATTTTTATTACATAATGCGCAGACCACAGAGATGCCATTAATGCTAGAAATTATAAAGGCCGAAGGCATTTATTTGTATGGCTCTAAAGGTGAGAAATTCATGGATTTGATTTCAGGCATAGGAGTAAATAACATTGGACATACTCATCCCAAAGTGGTTGAAGCCATTAAGCATCAAGCAGAGCAATACTTGCATTTAATGGTGTATGGAGAATATGTTCAAAGTCCACAAGTAGATTATGCAACTCTACTGACAAAACAATTACCAGAAACACTAAACTCCGTTTACCTAGTGAACTCGGGCGCTGAAGCTATTGAAGGAGCAATGAAATTAGCTAAACGAGTTACGCATCGTTCAAAATTATTGGCTTGCATTAACTCCTATCATGGCAGTACTCATGGTGCATTGAGTCTTATGGGTAATGAGGAATACAAACAAGCCTATCGCCCATTATTACCAGGAATTGATTTTATTCGATTCGGTGAAATGGAAGATTTGAATCTTATTACTTCTGAACACGCTGCTATATTTATTGAAACCATTCAAGGCGAAGCTGGTATACGAACTGCAAGCAAATCCTATTGGAAAGCTCTAAGAGAAAAATGCACAGAAACAGGATGTTTGTTAGTGATGGACGAGATTCAAACGGCTTTCGGCAGAACTGGGAAAATGTTCGGATTTCAACATTATGATGTCGTACCCGATATTCTAGTAGTGGCAAAAAGTATGGGAGGTGGAATGCCTATTGGTGCATTCATTTCTTCTCATGAACGAATGCATACCTTAACCAATAATCCAATACTTGGTCACATTACTACCTTTGGCGGACATCCTGTTTCTTGTGCAGCAGCAATTGCAACACTAAACGTTTTGTTAGAAGAAAACATCATAGAAAGTGTTACATCAAAAGCTAGTCTTTTCAGAACACTACTAGTTCACCCTGAAATTTCGGAAGTGCGTGGCGAAGGATTAATGATATCAGTTCAATTAAAAAGTTTTGAGTTCAACAAAAAAGTAATTGATCGTTGTATTGAACAAGGCATTATTGTAGATTGGTTCTTGCATTGTGCAGATGCCATGAGAATAGCAGCACCATTAATAATTACAGAAGCTGAGATTAAAATCGCATGCTCTGTAATTGTAAAAGCTATTGATGAAATTTCGAAAGAAAATCTATAATTGAATTTTATTTCACGATAGAGATTGTACCATTTTGATACAAGTATCTGTTTTGAGTAGAGTACGCTACGATTTGATAAACATAAGCTCCATCGGCAACTACTTGTCCTCCGAATTTACCATCCCAGGTTACATCTTCAAGTAGATCTGATTTGTAAATGATTTGGCCCCATCTGTTGAACACTCTTAATTCGAATGATTTTAGACCTTCAGGGATTTCAATAAATAACTCATCATTTTTACCATCGCCGTTCGGACTAAATACATCAGGGATATGGAATGGATAATCGCCTTCGATATTAAATGAATAGGTTTTAGTATTATCGCAACCTAATTCATTTTTCATGTATAGTCCTACTTTGTTTAAGCCTACTGAATCAAATGTAGTTTTAAAGATAGATCCACTCAAACTATCTATCACACCGTTTACTATCCAGTTGTAATCAAAGTTATTTGAGTTTTTGAAATTGAATGTTACTTCATCACCACGTTTAGGAAATAATGGAGTCCAAGAAAACTCTGGCTTAGGAACTGCTAATACATTAATAGTGATAAATGCAGTATCAACTGCGTCACCATTATAATATACAACACAATACAGATCAGTTTTCTTAAATACATTCAAAGAAATGTTTTGTGATGTTTCACCAGTTGACCATTTGTAATAGATGTCTTTGTAAACTGAATCAGAAGCAGAAGCATAAAGTGAAACAAATTCACCTTCGCACACTAAACGTTTCCCGAAGATATAAGGGAATATCACTCTACCGTTTTCAGAATCATGCCAAACGGTATCACCTTTGCATCCATGTGCGCTGGTCTCTAGAACACCTATTCTATTGATAGGCTCATTAGCAAACCAATCAACCACTACCGAAGTACCTGTGCTTGCTGTTTTGATTTTACCTCCGATTATAAACCATTGGTAAGTTGAATTCGATGTTGGAGTAATACTGTAGTTAACCCCTGTCTGACCCAGAATAACAGTATCCGCTGTTTGTGAGGAGGCTATGTTAGAGCAAAGCATCCCCACAATCATGGATAAACATATTTTCCAGATTCGAATCATTGGTTATATTTTTTTAAAAGAGTCAGTGTAATCGCGTAACTATTCCTAATGTTATTTTACGACTTAGTGAATAATTGCTGATGTAACTGGTTTTGGATTTACAGTTATAGCTGCAGAACCACTAGTTGTACCTGAACAGAATTTATTGCTCACCGAAACTAAACTATAAGTTGTTGTAGC
>CAINEG010000007.1 GCA_903847655.1 uncultured Bacteroidota bacterium | reverse complement strand
TCAAAAGCTATGGTGATAAAGAAGGTTTATTTGAAAGAGCTAAAGTTACCGTTGAAGGGGATGATTTTAGAGAAGGTTTGAGTGCTATTATTTCTGTAAAAGTACCAGAACCTCAATTCGAAGGTCAAACAAAAACTAAATTAGGTAATAGTGAGGTGAGTGGTGTTGTGCAAACTACCGTTTCTCGCGTATTAGAAGCTTATTTAGAAGAGAACCCCAAGGAAGCTAAGTATGTTATCTCTAAAATTATTTTGGCAGCCCAAGCGCGCGTAGCCGCTAAGAAAGCGCGTGATATGGTGCAACGTAAAACAGTACTTACGGGTGGTGGATTACCTGGTAAATTGGCCGATTGCTCGGATAGAGATCCTGAAAGATGCGAATTGTACTTAGTCGAAGGAGACTCTGCAGGTGGTACTGCCAAACAAGGTCGTGATAGAGGTTATCAAGCCATTTTACCTTTGCGTGGTAAGATATTGAACGTAGAAAAAGCCATGGAGCATAAGATTTACGAGAATGAGGAGATAAGAAATATGTATACAGCATTGGGTGTAACCGTGGGCACACCAGAAGATCCAAAAGCATTAAATATTACCAAGCTTCGTTATCATAAGTTAATTATCATGACCGATGCCGATGTGGATGGATCTCACATTGCTACCCTTATTCTTACTTTCATTTTCAGGTACATGACCGAGTTGGTTCAAAATGGATACGTCTATATTGCACAACCTCCATTGTATTTAGTGAAAAGAGGTAAAGAGCAAGAATACGCTTACAGCGAAGAACAAAGAAAGGCCTTGGTAATTAAATTAGGTGGTGGAAAAGATGATGCAGTGACCATTCAACGTTACAAAGGTTTGGGAGAAATGAACGCAGATCAATTATGGGAAACTACCATGGATCCAGCGCGCAGAACATTGAAACAAGTAACCATTGAAAGTGCTGCGGAAGCAGATCGTATCTTTAGTATGTTGATGGGGGATGATGTGGCACCAAGGAGAGAATTCATTGAAACTCATGCCAAATATGCCAAAATTGATGCTTAAACCCATGATTTTCTACGTTTTTTGGCTGATTTAGCAAAAAATCAAGCCTTTCCGTAAATGAATCCCGATAAATGACCTACTTTCAATTAGAAATATTCACTTTAAAATTTATACAAAATGGACACTTCAAAAATGATTAAAGCGTATTGCTTAAAAACAAAAGAAAAAAATGTACCAATGCATGACGCTGTCATCACTAAAACTGCTAGAGGCGGTTATATGGCAGGTGGTAATGATGGTAAAGGAAATAAAATGGCTGCCATTTTAAGCGAGACCAATGCCCTTAAGGCAATCGCTGATGGAGTTGCTAAAAAAGGATTCTAGTAAACTTCGTTTACAATAGATTCTTAGTAAATTTCAATCTTATTAAAGCCCTTCTCTCGAATTCTCGGGAGGAGGGCTTTTTAATAGTAGGAAAATTTATTTAAGCGAGCTTAGCAAATACCCCTTGCTTAATTTTTTCTAAAAGAGCAAAACACTGTTCCATATTTTTAACCTCTTTGATGATCAATACAAAGCTTCGGCCCACTTGTTTAAAATGCGCTTTATTCATGTTTTTTTGCGCATAGTCAAGCAACTGTTTAAAAGTGTTGCTTTCAAAATAAGGCGAATCGGGCCTGTTGATAAAGAAACATCTTAAAGTATCGTCCTTTAAGGTCATTTTTTCAAAACCCAAGGCAATGGCAATGCGACGACAACGAATGGTAATAAATAAATCATTCACCGAATTAGGTATGGGACCAAATCGATCTGCCAATTCAGTTTCCATCAAGGCCAATTCCTCATCATTTTCGGTCTGATCCATTCTAGTATACAAAGAGAGCCTTTCGCCAATACTTTCTACATAACTATCTGGAATCATAATTTCCAAATCGGTATCAATGGTACAGTCTTGTACAAAATCATCCTGCTTGCTAATTTCTTCTTCAAACAATTCTTTAAAATCAGAACGTTTTAATTCTCTCACCGCTTCGGCTAAAATTTTCTGGTACATTTCAAAACCAATCTCTGCCATGAATCCACTTTGCTCTCCACCCAATAAATTACCTGCACCTCGAATGTCTAAATCGCGCATAGCAATCTGAAACCCACTACCCAACTCACTAAACTGTTCTAAAGTTTGCAATCTTTTCCTAGAATCATCGGGCAAAGTGCTAATGGGTGGCGCCAATAAATAACAGAAGGCTTTTTTATTGCTACGGCCCACCCTTCCTCTTAATTGATGTAAATCACTCAAGCCAAATTGATGTGCATTGTTCACCATGATGGTATTCACATTGGGAATGTCCACCCCACTTTCTACAATATTGGTACATACCAACACATCGTACCTTCTTTCAATAAAATCTAATATTTTTTCTTCCAATTGATGGCCTTCTAATTGTCCATGCGCATAGCCAATGCTAATGTCCGGGCACAAGCGCTGAATAGTCGCACACATTTCCGCTAAGCCTTGAACTCTATTATGAATAAAGAATACTTGGCCTCCTCGCTCGGTTTCATAATAGATGGCTTCTCTAATGGCATCTTCATTAAACACTTGCACTTCGGTATGGATGGGTTGTCTATTCGCAGGGGCTGTATTAATAATACTTAAATCTCTTGCACCCATCAAACTAAAATGTAAAGTTCTTGGAATAGGGGTGGCAGTTAAGGTTAAGCAGTCTACATTGGTTCTTAATGTTTTTAATTTTTCTTTGTGGCCCACACCAAATTTTTGTTCTTCATCAATCACCATCAATCCTAAATCTTTAAAGTTTACTTCCTTGCCTAAAATTCCATGCGTGCCCACCAAAATATCAATCTTGCCTTCTTTTACTTTTTCTATGGTTTCTTTTTTCTGCGCTGCAGATTTGAACCTATTTAAATAATCAATGGTCACCGGGAAATCTTTTAAACGTTCGCTAAAAGTTTTAAAATGTTGGAAAGCCAATATGGTAGTGGGTACCAATACCGCTACTTGCTTGCCATCAATGGCTGCCTTGAAAGCGGCACGTACAGCCACTTCGGTCTTACCAAAGCCCACATCTCCACAAACCAATCTATCCATGGGTGCCGGTGCTTCCATGTCTTTTTTGACATCTGCAATGGCCTTGGCTTGATCTAAGGTTTCTTCATAAATAAAAGAAGCTTCCAATTCATGCAACATATAATTGTCGGGTGAAAAAGCAAAACCTACTTGCGCTTTTCTTTGGGCATACAATTTAATTAAATCAAAAGCTATCGATTTTACTTTGGCCTTTGTTTTGTCTTTTAATTTTACCCAAACATCCGATCCTAATTTATTCACTTTTGGTGGCGTTCCTTCCTTGCCCGTATATTTTGAAATTTTATGGAGTGAATTAATATTCACATATAAAATATCACTGTCCTTGTAAATAATTCTCACTGCCTCCTGCCAACGTCCATTGACTTCGATTTTTTGCAAGCCACTGTACACACCTACACCATGGTCAATATGTGTTACATAATCGCCAGGAAGCAAGTCTCGCAAGGTTCTTAAGGTAATGGCCTTGCTTTTGCTATAAGCTTGTTTTACTTTATACTTATGGTAACGTTGGAAAATTTGGTGATCGGTGTAACAAATAATTTGATGGTCATGGTCAATAAAACCTTCGTGTATATTTTTTACAATAGGGGTAAATTGTATCTCGGTTTTTAAATCGGTGAATATGGCATGCAATCGTTCCAATTGCTTGGCCTGTTCGGCAAATATAAATACAGCATAACCCTTCTTTTCAAAAGATTGTAAATTATCTATCAACAATTCAAACCTTCTATTAAAAGAAGGTTGCACTTGGGTATTGAATATTATATTTTCTTTAGCCAATTGTGTATGAAAACCCCATTCTATGATGGACTTGGTGGCCAATTGTTTTTCGGTTGCTTCTACTGTTACAAAATCTTCAACCACACTTTGCCTTTTGTGGGCATCCTGCTCATCAGTGGTATTGGCACTCGCATGATGTTCAATAAAATCTACCAAGGCTTCAAATTGATCATTGCCTCTTTGAGCAATTACATTCCAATCTTTCAACCAAACCACGGTATCATTGGCCATAAAAGTCAATAAAGGAATTTTTTGCGTGTCTTCGAATTGCGTTGTTACATTAGGAATGATATTGACTTGTAATAACTTCCTTTCACTTAATTGTGTGGCGGGATCAAACAATCGAATGCTATCCACCTCTTCTCCAAACAATTCAATACGGTAGGGCTGTTCATTGCCAAAAGAATAAATATCAAAAATTCCTCCGCGCAAGGCAAACTGCCCAGGCTCGTAAACAAAATCGGTACGCTCAAACCCATAACCAATAAGGCTTTGCATTAGTTCATTCAAATTAACACTGTCATTGGTTTTAATTTGAATCATGTTCTGCTGCAAAGTATTGGGCATGATTACTTTTTCAAACAAAGCTTCTGGATAGGTGACTATAATTTTTTTATTCCCACCCATAGAAATTTTAGTCAATGCTTCGGTGCGCAGCATCACATGCGAAGGATTTAACGAACTAAAATTCTGTGGTGTTTTATAGGAAGAGGGGAAATAAAATAAATCTAATGCTTCAGTTACACTTTCAATGGAATTAAAAAAATAAGCAGCTTCTTCGGCATCATTGAGCACCACAATATGATTGAATTGCTCGGTTTTGGGATGCGTAAAAATAGATTGTAAAACAAAGGCAGCAGCGGACCCATGTAAGTTTTGTAAAAAGACTTGATAAGGCTTGTTTTCTAACTTGGACATAGCTATCCTGTCCGCCAAATTATTTAGGAGGGGGGAATTGCGAAAACGTTCAAACAGAGATTGCTCATTCATACATCAACCCCACAAAGATACAAGCTGTAGCTAATAACTTGCTTTTTGATTTAGCTTGATGTTCAAAATAGTGGTTTTTTTGGACTCCAAACTAAGGAGCGCCACACCATCATTGCCTGAAAAATAAGGGATAAAAAAACCTTTTTCGTAGGCCACTACTATACTATAGAACCCTGCTGGTAATTGGAATTGATAATGACCCAATGAATCGGCGGTGGTAGTTTGTATTAAATCTCCATTAATTTTAGCACAAATATTCCCATTTATATTTTCTAATTGCGCCAAATTAAGTGCTTTGTAAATGTATATTTTGGCACTTATGGCTTGGCCATTGCTACTAGATTTTGCTTTAATGGGCATAGCATTACCCCACTGTTCTGTAACCATCCCTTCAAGAACAGCATGGTTTTGAATTTTAGCATATAGCTTCAAGTCTCGGCAAGCCATTAGACTGAATACAAATATGCTGCTTAGCAAAAAACCAATCGTCCATTTCATCTGCCTAAATATTTACTTAAAATTACAGCAATACCCGGCGAATCTCCTTTATTCATCTGCTTTTTTACTCCTCTAACCTAAAAATATGAGGATTTCATTGTAATTTTATAGGGCCTAATTTTAGGCTTTCAATCCCAGTACTTTAAATGAAAAAAACAGTCTTATTTCCCTTTTTTTTATTTGCCCTTTGCACTGTTTCCTTGGCTCAAAATGGAACCAATAAATTGGTATTAATTAACACTGCCAAAACATTAGAACAAGAATCAAGAGCCAGTTATTCCGCTGCAATAATTTTAGCCAAAGAAAAAGGTTGGCCCCTTTTTTATACATCAAAAAATAATTCTATTGCTAGTTTAATTGGCGTAGACGCTTTTGGTCAACCAAGATATAAGGTTGGATTGACAGATCCTGTTCAAGCTACAACAGTAAATACCAATAAAGTTTGGCCCGGGGGTATTGCAGGTTTAAGTTTAAATGGAAACAATGATAGCCTCACCAATAAATTAGGCATTTGGGATGAAGGTAAACCAAAACTTACCCATCGGGAATTGACAGGCAGGGTCACGCAAAAAGACAATGCCAACAATACTGTAGACCATAGCACCCATGCCTTAGGCATCATGATGAATACCGGAATCAATCCATCGGCCAAAGGCATGGCCTATGGATTAAAGGGCGCCTATGCTTATGATTGGAACAACGACGCTTCTGAAATGGCCATAGCTGCTGCCAATGGTTTATTGATCTCCAATCATTCCTATGGAACTGTAACTGGCTGGGATTACAATTCCGATTCATCGCGTTGGGAATACAATGGTAGATGGAATGAAAAAGAAGACCTCAATTTTGGATTATATGATTTAGATGCACAAAGATTTGACTCCATCGCTTACAATGCGCCCAATTATTTAATTGTAAAATCGGCTGGAAATAATCGCACCACCAATGGACCAGCAGTTGGACAAGATTATTGGAGAAGGGATGAAAATGGGAAATGGTACGATGCAGGTGCCAGGCCAGATAGTTTAAGTAGTAACAATAGTTACGGTATTATTCCCACTGATGTGAATGCAAAAAATTTATTGACCATTGGTGCCGTCTATGGCATTGCAGCAGGTTATGCCAAAAAAGAAGATGTACTCATGACAAGTTTTAGTAGCTGGGGACCCACCGATGATGGAAGAATAAAACCTGATTTAGTAGGAGATGGCTACCAAGTTTTTTCATCCATCGGTACCAACGACTCTAGTTATGGTTATTTGAGTGGCACTTCGATGGCCGCACCAGATGTTGCAGGTTCGTTACTTTTATTGCAAGAATTAAGTCAACAATTAAGCCCAAAAAAATTTATACGTTCCGCCACCGTCAAAGCCTTGGCTATACATACTGCCAATGAAGCTGGATTGTATCCTGGTCCTGACTTTAAATTTGGTTGGGGATTACTTAATTTAAGTGAGGCTGCTAATGTTTTAAGCAACGCACTTAGCACAAATAACAATAGCTCAAGCGCCGATCTTGTCTATGAAAAAACTTTACAAAACAAACAAAGCGATACCTATACCATTGTGGCCTCTGGCATAAAACCTGTGAAAGCCACCCTTGTTTGGACCGATGTGAAAGGAACTGTTCAAACTACACTCAATGATACGACGCCAAAATTGGTGAACGATTTAGATATAAAAATTAGCAGTACCAATACTAATTTCCTACCCTGGACTTTAAGTGCTGCTAAACCCGATAGTCCTGCTTTAAAAGCCAACAATAGATTGGACAATGTAGAGAAAGTAGAAGTAGATACCAGCTTTATTGGCAATACGTATACTATAACAGTAACTCATAAAGGAAATTTAGAAAGAGGCAAACAAGACTATTCCTTAATTATCAGTGGAGCAGGTGGAAATATTTATTGTGCCTCTACTGCAAGTTCTGCAGCAGGTACAAGAATAGATAGTACCAGCATCAACAATATTCAATTTACCAATACGACCACCAATCAATACATAGACAATAGCAAATACAATGTTTTGGGAGAAGCCAATGGCAATTTAAGTTTATCCCTTAAATTAGGCAGCAGCGACACTAGCAATGCTACCCGTTTTGTAAAAGTATTTATAGACTACAACAACAATGGCAATTTTGAAGATAGCGAAACCGTGGCCACAAGTATTGCATTAAAAAACGGATTATACAATACTAATATTACTTTGCCTGCAACATTAAAGGTGGGCACTTTTACTAAATTAAGAATAGTGGCCATGGAAACGAGTAGCAGCAGCAATCTAAAAGCTTGTGGCACCTATACCATTGGTGAAACTCAGGATTACACTTTAAAAATAACCAACCCTTCTACCGACTTAGCCATCTCTGATTTAATTAGCCCGACAGGAAGTGTTTGCAAAAAAGAAGTGCAATACATCACTGTAAAAATAGTCAACAATGGATCTACTACGCAAAGCAATTTGCCTTTAACTTTATTGGTTAAGGATGGTGCTACCACAATTCTATCTGTTAGTGAAACCTTCAAAGGCAGGCTTCTTGGATATGAAAGCATGAATTATACTTTTCAAAAACCAATGAGAATAGATCCGAGTAAAACTTATTCCATTACAGCCGCTGTAAATATTACCAACGATCAACAAAAAAGCAACAATAGTTTAAGCGCTTCCTTTGTAAGTACTGCGCTACCAGCTACTCCATCGGGTAGCGCGGTTTTTTGTAGCGGTCAGTTGAAATTAGCGGTAAACAATCCAAACGCTTCCACCAGTTATCTATGGTACGATAGTGCTAACTTATTAAATCCAATTGCTTTTGGAACAAATGTTTATTCCACATCTTCAAAAAATCCAATTTATTTAACACAAGGTTTTCAAGGAACAGCAGGGCCTAGTTTTAATAGTAGCTTGGCCACTACGGGCGGCTACAATAATTTTAGTGGCAATTATATTAAAATAAATACCACAAGGCCTATTAATATAGAAACCACCAAGCTGTATACGGGCTACCCTGGAAAAATAAGTTTTACCCTAGGCACATTGGTTTCGGATAATGGCGTTACTTATTCCTATTATGCATTACAAACAGTCAATTTAAATGTAGACGCTAGCAGCCCAAGTCCTGCTTTCCCGACTTACGACTCTGTGAACAAAGTGAATACCCCTACCCCCTATGTAAGTGGGGACAGTGGTAAAATATATGCACTCAACTTTAACATTCAAACACCTGGTGATTACATCCTTGTGGTTGCCTGCGACAGCGCCACTTTGTTTAGAAACAATGCTTTAACTACTACCACCTATCCTAGCGGACCTGCAAAAATATTTAGTTTTACAGGCAATAGCGTTCCTACCAGTGCAAGTAGTACTTACCAAAACTATTGGTACTTTTTTTACAATACACAAGTGAGCACCACAGATTGTTTTAGCCCAGCAGCCATCATTCCAGTGGAAACTCCACCCAATCCAACCATCACTAGATTGGGCGATAGCTTAACATCAAGTGCCGCCAATGTGTATCAATGGTATTTGAACGATACCGCCATACAGGGTGCTAGTTCAAAATCCTACAGGGCTACCCAAAATGGTTTATATAAAATTTCCACCTTTGTTGGCGATTGTCAAACCACTTCACCCAACTTACTTGTATTAGTAAGAGATCCTAGTGGCAAAGTAATCACCGATATTCAAGAAAGTAATCCAAAAGACATTCAACTTAAAATTAGTTCAGACAACAATATTGATAATTTAATTAAAGGCAATTCCTTTTATGTTCAATTTAGCAAAATACAAACCGAAGGCATCTCTCTTGAAATTGTCAATGCAGTTGGAAATAAGGTATTTCAAATTGAAAATTTAATCAACCAACAAGCACCACAGCGCATTACCACAGGAAACTTAAGCACTGGCGTTTATTTTGTAAAAATTTATGCCAATAAAAAAGTATATGTTCAACGTGTTTTCATCACCAACAATTAAAACTAAAAACTATGGCACTAGAATGGATGGAAGGTATACTGACAAAGATTGTCGATGAAACTTCTAATACGAAAAGATTTTATTTTGAAATACCCAGCATTGAAAAATTTGATTTCATTCCTGGGCAATTTGTTACACTAGACTTGCCCATTCATGAGCAAAAAAATAAAAGATGGAGAAGTTACTCCATTGCTTCGGCACCCAATGGTACCAATACTTTTGAATTGGTCATTGTTTTATTGGAAGGCGGCCTCGGTACCACTTATTTATTTAATGAAGCAAAAGTGGGTACAAAAGTAACTTTAAGAGGGCCTCAAGGGGTATTTGTACTTCCTAAGAATTTCGAACACGATGTTTATTTTATTTGTACTGGAACTGGTATAGCTCCATTCAGATCCATGATTCGATACATTCATGAACATCAAATTGCACACAATAATATCCACCTCATTTTTGGTTGCCGTAAATTTGAAGATGGTTTATACATTGATGAATTAAAAGAATTAGAAGCGAAAGAACCAGGCTTTCATTTTCACCCTTGCTATTCTAGAGAAAACGAAGTGCCAGCGGGCTCCCATAAAGGTTATGTACACCCCGTGTATCAAGAACTATTAAAAGAAAACAAAGAAACTGCTCATGTTTGGTTATGCGGTTGGAAAGCCATGATTGATGATGCACGTAAAAATATGACCGAGCTTGGGCTAGATAAAAAGCAAGTCCACTTTGAATCTTTCGGGTAGTTGACCTTATTACTTATGATTTTTTCAAGCTGTCTCAAAAAAGCCCCGAGCATTCGCTCGGGGCTTTTTAATATAATACATTAATTGAAGAATTAAATATTTGCAATTAAATTCAGAAATACAATTTTTTAGCGAGCGTTTTTAGCGAGTCTAAAAATTAGTATTTTGAATAAAATTGCTTGAATAGGTATACTAAGCAATATGCGCTAGTACCAACTCCTTAATTTTACTCAAGGCAATACGTTCTTGCAACATGCTATCGCGGTAACGAATCGTCACGGTACTGTCTTCTTTGGTTTGATGATCGATGGTTACGCAGAATGGGGTTCCAATCGCATCTTGACGACGGTATCTTTTTCCAATCGCATCTTTTTCTTCATAAAAACAATGGAAAGATTTTTTACAATCGTCCATTAATTCTTTCGCTAGTTCTGGCAAACCATCTTTTTTAGTCAAAGGAAGGATGGCCAATTTATTTGGGGCCAATTTGGCTGGTAAATGCAAGACCACTCTCGAATCGGTGGTGCCATCTTCTTTATTAATTGTTTCCTCTTCGTAGGAGTTGGCTAATAACAACAAGAACATTCTATCTAATCCAATCGATGTCTCAATGACATAAGGCACATAGTGTTGATTGATCTCCGTATCAAAATACTGCATCTTCTTCTTGCTGAATTCTTGATGTCGGGTCAAATCAAAATCGGTACGAGAATGAATACCTTCTACCTCTTTAAATCCAAAGGGGAATTCATATTCAATATCTAAGGCCGCATCGGCATAGTGTGCTAATTTAACGTGGTCATGAAAACGATATTTCTCTGGCGCAATGCCCAAGCTTAAATGCCAGTTCATACGCTCGTTCTTCCAATGCTCATACCACTCTTTTTGTGTACCTGGCTTAATAAAGAATTGCATTTCCATTTGTTCAAACTCACGCATTCTAAATATAAATTGACGCGCTACAATTTCATTTCTAAAAGCTTTTCCAGTTTGTGCAATACCGAAAGGAATTTTCATCCTGGCTGTTTTTTGCACATTTAAAAAATTCACAAAAATACCTTGTGCTGTTTCTGGTCTTAAATATATGGTGCTAGCTTCTTCTGCCACTGCACCTATTTCCGTAGAGAACATTAAATTAAACTGTCTTATTTCTGTCCAGTTGCTTGTACCACTAACAGCACAAATAATTTTATTTTCTTCTATTAGTTTTTTTAGTCCTTCAAAATCTTCTTTGGCAAGCAAGGCATCCATATCCGCCAATAATTTATCAGCCGCTTCCTTATTCCCTTTAGCAATCAATGCATCCGCATGCCCTTCAATTAAATGATCTACACGGTATCTTTTTTTACTTTCCTTATTATCAATTAAGGGATCACTGAAACTATCCACGTGCCCGCTAGCCTTCCAAGTGGTAGGATGCATAAAGATAGCCGCATCAATGCCCACAATATTTTCATTCAACTGGGTCATACTATTCCACCAATAATCTCTGATATTTTTTTTCAATTGCGCACCGTAAGGGCCGTAATCGTATACTGCACTTAATCCATCATAGATTTCACTACTTGGAAATACAAATCCATATTCCTTTGCGTGGGAAATGATGGCTTGCAATGTGTTGTCTGGTTGTACCTTACTCATAGGTTGCAAATATACTGCGAGATTGTATTATCGATGTAATTTTTCATTATTTTGATGCCTAGAACCGTCTCTGAGTGTTTTCTTTTGTATATTTTTCTCCAAGGCAGTAGCTAAATCAATACCCGTTTGGTTGGCCAAGCATATTAATACAAATAAAACATCGGCCATTTCATCTGCGAGCAAGGCTTCCTCTTCTTTATTTTTAAAAGATTGATCTCCAAATTTACGTACCATAATTCTAGACAACTCTCCCACTTCTTCCATCAAGATGCCTAAATTGGTGAGTTCACTAAAGTATTTCACCCCCACTGTTTTGATCCATTGATCTATATTTTCTTGTGCTTGTTGAATGGTAGTCTGATTTGCCATGTTCTATTTTTTATGCTTTGTTTTTTGAATCCACAAGGATGGTCACAGGACCATTGTTAATTAATGCCACTTGCATGTCTGCGCCAAATTCTCCAGTGGAAATAGGCGCACCCATTTCAACACTTAGTGCTTGAATCATGGCTTCATACAAAGGGATGGCTATTTCGTGTTTTGCCGCCGCTAGGTAAGAAGGTCTATTTCCTTTTTTAGTGCTGGCATGCAAAGTAAACTGACTGACCAGCAATACATTCCCGCCTACTTCTTTCACACTCAAATTCATCACTCCTGCTGCATCATCAAAAATGCGCATATGGACTATTTTATTAGAAAGCCAAATTAGATCCTCCATTGTATCTGCTGTTTCAATGCCCAAAAGCACGAGCAAGCCCTGGCCAATAGCGCCTGTGACCTGACCTTCGATTGTAACGCTTGCCTCCTTTACTCTTTGTATGACCGCTTTCATAGTATGACCAATTTCAGCGTGAAGATAAACAAAACTATTTTCACTAATTTAGCTGTAATTTCAATGCCTTGAGTAGTATAAAAAAATTAGCCGGTCAAACCCTATGGTATGGGCTTAGCTCTATTGCAGCTAGGTTTATTAGTTATTTGCTGGTACCCTACCTCACTTATAAGTTCACCGAATCGGCTTATGGCGAAATGTCCATTGTTTATTCTTTTATTCCTTTTTTAAATGTGCTGGTGACCCATGGTATGGAGACTACTTATTTCAAATTTGGCAGCAAAGAAAATGAAGAAAAAATTTACCATACCAGTAGTTTTTCGATGATGATGGTTACGGCACTAGTACTCATGGTACTGATTAAATTTAGTGCCCCCATTTCGGAACTTTTACAAATTACGGCACATCCAGAATACATTAGTTTAATGGCCTGGGTAGTGGGCTTGGATGCATTGGCTACCATTCCTTTTTCAAGATTAAGATTAGCAGGCAAGCCGAAAAAATTTGCATTCATAAAAATTGGTGGTATTATTTTAAATATACTAGCTACCTATTATTTTATAAGTATACTTCCTACTTATATTACTACGCATCCGGGAAGCATTTTAACGAGTTGGTATAAACCCGATTGGGCAGTAGGCTATGTTTTATTAGCAGGCATTGTTCAAAATGTTTTTGTTTTATTATTACTTAAAAAAGAAATTGGGGCCTTGCGTTTTTCTTTTGATTTTGATTTATGGAAACAAATGATGTTGTATGCACTTCCATTAATTATTGTTGGATTCGGCGGCATGGTGAATGAAACATTTGATCGAATTATGTTAGGTTGGTGGGCACCAGGTGGCTCAGTGGATGCCAATAAAGCCATCGTAGGTATTTACAGTGCCTGTTATAAATTATCCATATTGATTACCATTTCCATACAAGCTTTTCGCATGGGTGCTGAACCTTTTTTCTTTAAACAATCCACCGAAGAAAATGCCCCAAAAACTTATGCTAGAGTGATGAAATTTTTTGTCATCACCTTATGCATTATGTTTTTAATGGTGGTTTTATACTTAGACATTTGGAAAGAATTTATTCGCAATCCCGCCATGTACGTGGGTTTACGCGTAGTGCCTATTTTATTAATTGCCAATATATTTTTAGGGGTGTATTATAATTTAAGTATTTGGTACAAGCTAAGCAATAAGACCATGGCCGGTGCGTGGATTACCCTTATTGGTGCAATTATTACCATTGCTATTAACTTTATTGCGATTCCTTATTTTAGTTATATGGCCAGTGCCTGGGCTACTTTAATTTGTTATGGCACCATGATGTATATAAGTTATCAATGGGGGCAAAAAGTATACCCTATTCCTTATGCGACTAAAAAACTAATCGCTTATTTTGTCATCACTTTATTACTCTATGGCATTTATTTATTAGTCGAATGGATCACTAAAAATAATACTGCACGACTTAGTATTGCAAGTTTTGAACTCATTGCCTTTATTGCTTTTGTAGCAAGAATAGAAAAGAAAGAATTAAAATCATTATTACAAAAAAAGGAGCCGGCTACTGTTTAATCATTACTCAGTTATAAAACTTATTTATAAAAAAATTATGGCCGAAGATTTAACCATTGCCCAAGGAAATAAAAAAGAACAGTACGAATCATTGCTTCCTCAAATTCAAGCTTTACTCCATGGCGAACCCAATTTAATTGCCAATCTGGCCAATATTGCGGCTGCCTTAAAAGAACAATTCAATTGGTTTTGGGTGGGGTTTTATTGGATCATTGAGGACGAGTTGGTATTGGGTCCATTTCAAGGGCCAGTGGCCTGCACCAGAATAAAAAAAGGCCGTGGTGTTTGTGGCGCTGCTTGGGAAAGATCGGCTACGATTATTGTAGATGATGTTGAAAAATTCCCTGGACATATCGCATGCAGTAGTTTATCTAAATCAGAAATTGTCATTCCCGTTTTTAAAGAAGGAGAAATCATTGGTGTATTGGACGTGGATAGCAGCGACTTGGCGCAGTTTGATGCCACTGATCAAGTTTATTTAGAAAAAATAGTGGCCTTGATCCGCTAAGCCTTCCAAAAATTGAAGCTTCATAATAAAAAATAAATTAAGTTTGCACCCCCTAAGCGGATGTGGCGAAATTGGCAGACGCACTAGACTTAGGATCTAGCGCCGTGAGGCGTGTGGGTTCGACCCCCTCCATCCGCACCAAGCATAAAAAAAGCCCCCAAGCAATTAGGGGCTTTTTTTATGCTAAATAGCTGTTTTTTAGGGGTAAAAACCTACCTTTGCCCCCCTTAAACCTTAGAATTTACTAGAAAAGAAAAGTATATGGCAACCATTAAAAGAGAGAACATTGGACATTTAAATGACAAATTAACTGTTCAGTTAAATAAAGAGGACTATTTCAGTGGCTTTGAAACCAGCTTAAAAAAGCATGCCAAAACAGCCAATATTCCGGGTTTTAGAAAAGGTATGGTACCTGCAGGCTTGATCAAAAAAATGTACGGACAATCTGTTTTCTCTGATGAAATTTTGAAAAAAGTTGAAAGCGAGTTAAACCAATATTTGAACACCGAAAAAATTGAAATATTTGCACAACCCCTTCCAATGGATGCACAAATTGCCAATTTGGACGTGAATGCACCAGGCAATTATGAATTTGCTTTTGAAATTGGATTAAAGCCCGCTTTTGGTTTAAATATTAAAGACATTAAAGTAAAACGTTACCAAGTAAAAGTAACCGATGAAATGATTCAAAACGAAGTGGATAGAATTCAAACGCGCAATGGTAAAATGACCGATCCTGAAACAGTAGAAAGCGAAGAGAATGTGATCAACTTAACATTTACGGAATCTGATAAAGAGGGCAATGCCATTGAAGGTGGAATTAGCAAAGACAATTCTTTATTGATTAAATATTTTGCAGAAAAATCTAGAAAGCAATTTATAGGTAAGAAAAAAGACGATACGCTTGTAATTCAATTAAAGAAAGCCTTTGAAGAAAAAGAATTAGATATCATTGTTGGTGATTTAGGCATTTCAAAAAGCGATGCAGACAAGTATTTTACGCTACTGATTACTAAGGTGGGCTTGATTGAGAAAGCACCCTTAGATGAAACTTTGTTCTTGGCTACTTATCCAAATCAAGCCATCAAAACAGAAGCAGAATTTAGAGCAGCGCTTAAAAAAGACATAGAAGGGCATTACGAGCAACAAGCAAAAAATCAAATTCACGATCAAATTTATCATCATTTGATTGACCATACAAAAATGGAATTTCCTGTTCCTTTCTTAAAACGTTGGTTGCAAAAAGGAGGAGAAAAACAAAGAACCGAAGAAGAAACAGAAAAAGAATATCCTGTATTCCAAGACCAATTAAAATGGACATTAATTAGCAATCAGTTGACTATTGATTATAAAATTGAAGTAGTGGCAGAAGATTTGAAAAACTTTGCCAAACAACAATTGATGAGTTATATGGGCCCTCAAATGGGTGCCTTAGGGGACAACGATCAATGGCTGGAAGATTATGCAGTGAGAATGATGCAAGACAGAAAGTTTGTAGAAGATAGTTATCAAAGAATAGGCACTGAAAAAATGTTTACCGCTTTGGAAACCGAAGTACAAGCCAAGGACGAAGCCATTGAAGCAGAGAAATTTGCTGATATGCTGAACCACCATCACCACTAATTTTCATTGATTACCAATGCATTTTGGCCTTAAATAGGCCCAAAAGGAGCAAAGTTTGGCACCCTTTTTGTAGTTCCTTTGGGTACAAGGATTTACCTTTACTTACTGAAAACCGAAAATATGAACCTAGGACAAGAATTTGAGCAGTATGCCATCAAACACAAGGGCATTAGCAGCAATAGCCTGCATCAATACAAAAAAAGTGTGACCAATCTAACGCCCTACATTATTGAAGAGCGTCCGATGAATGTGGCCAGCATGGATGTGTTTAGTAGACTGATGATGGACCGTATCATATTTTTAGGCGAAGGCATTAATGATTATGTAGCCAATATTGTGACTGCGCAGTTGCTATTCTTAGAAAGTACCGATCGCACCAAGGACATTCAAATGTACATCAATAGCCCAGGGGGTAGCGTTTATGCAGGCTTAGGTATTTATGATACCATGCAATTTATTAGTCCAGATGTAGCCACTATTTGTACAGGTATGGCGGCAAGTATGGGTGCCATTTTATTGTGTGCTGGGGTAGAAGGCAAAAGAACTGCTTTAAAACACAGCAGAATTATGTTGCACCAACCTAGTGGTGCCATTGGTGGACAAGCATCCGATATAGAAATTACTGCAAGAGAAATAAAAAAATTGAAATTAGAATTGTATGAAGTAATTGCACACCATACCCATAAAGATGTAGAAACGGTGGGTAAAGATTGTGATAGAGATTTTTGGATGACGGCTGCAGAAGGAAAAGCCTACGGATTGGTTGATGAAGTATTGTTAACCAACCCACGTAAATTAAAAAAATAAAATTACTGTTCAACTATTTTTTATGATAATCAACAAGCGCTATTTAATGGAGGAAGAAGAAGAGCCTAAAGAAGATAAAAAAGAAGAGGCTGCCCCTAGTTTTTTAAACAAGAAGATGGAGCATCTTTTTTTTGAAAAAAGAGCCATTTATTTATGGGGCCCTGTCGATGATAAATCGGCCAAAGACATTGTCAATAAATTGATTTTATTGGAAGCAGACAAGCCTGGTGCTGATATTAAATTTTACATCAATAGCCCAGGGGGTGTGGTGACCAGCGGTATGGTCATGTACGATACTATTAAATTAATCAAAAGCCCAGTGCACACTATTTGTATGGGACTAGCAGCCAGCATGGGTTCTATATTGTTGAGTGCAGGAGAAAAAGGAAAGCGTACCATCTTCCCACACGGCGAGGTCATGATTCACCAACCAAGTATTGGTGGTTATTTTCAAGCCAACAGCACAGACATTGAAATTCATGCAGAGCAAATTCGTAAAACAAAAGAATTGGGCGCTAAAATTTTAGCCGACAATTGCGATAAAACTGTAGCTCAAATTATGAGTGACTTTGATAGAGACTATTGGATGAATGCAAAAGAAGCGGTGGCATATGGTATCGTAGATAAAATTGCCAAGCAACTTTAAAAAATAAAAAATGGCTAAAACAGAAACAGTACATTGTTCATTTTGCGGTCGCAACCGTGATGAGGTGAAAATACTTATCGCTGGTACCGACGGGCATATTTGTGAAAACTGTATTGAACATGCACATGAAATTATTCAAAAAGAATTTCATCAGAAAAAAGCCGAGGGCAAAGCGGGTACTTTAAAAATCCAAAAGCCAATGGCCATTAAAGCCTTCATGGACCAATACATCATTGGACAAGATGAAGCTAAAAAAATATTGTGCGTGGCAGTGTACAATCATTTTAAAAGAATCAATTTACCGGTGACCACTAAAAATGAAGTGGAGATAGAAAAAAGCAATGTGATCATGATTGGTGAAACAGGTACGGGTAAAACCTTACTTGCCAAAACTATTGCCAAGCTTTTGAATGTGCCTTTTGCGATTGTAGATGCTACGGTATTTACCGAAGCGGGCTATGTAGGCGAAGATGTTGAAAGCATGCTCACCCGTTTATTGCAAAACTGCGACTATGATGTAGAAGCAGCCCAAAGAGGTATCGTGTACATAGATGAAATAGATAAGATTGCCCGCAAAAGCGACAACGCATCCATCACCCGTGACGTGAGTGGCGAAGGTGTTCAACAAAGTTTGCTAAAAATGCTAGAAGGAACAGATGTATTAGTACCTCCACAAGGCGGTCGCAAACATCCCGATCAAAAAATGATTAAAGTTGATACAAAAAATATATTATTTATTTGCGGCGGTGCTTTTGATGGCATCGATAAAATAATTGCGCGTCGTATTAATACCAATGCCATTGGCTTTAGTGTGAATAAGGAAGAACAAGAATTACAACGTAAAAACTTACTCCGTTTTGTGAATGCACAAGACATCAAAAGCTTTGGATTGATTCCAGAACTTTTAGGCCGTTTGCCCATCATTACCCATTTAGAACCATTGGACGCAGCTACTTTAAGAAACATTTTAACCGAACCAAAAAATGCATTGATCAAACAGTATACTCAATTGTTTGCCATTGAGAAAATTAAATTGACCATTGAACCCGAAGTATTTGAATTCATCGTAGAGAAAGCCATGGAATACAAACTAGGGGCAAGAGGGTTGAGAAGCATTTGCGAATCCTTGTTTACCCAAGCCATGTTCGAAATGCCTGGCACCAATGCCACTGAGTTTATTGTAACACTTGAATATGCAAAGTCCATGTTTAATAAAAGTAAATTAAGCAAACTAAAAGCAGCCTAACTTTTTAAATAATTAAATAAAATCAATAAAAATGCAAGAACTTATCGATCGTTTAGTGAAAGAAGCCAATGTAACTCCTGAACAAGCAAAACAATCTATTGAAACCATTGCCGCTTTTGTAAAAGAAAAGTTTCCTATGCTGGGTGGTGCAGTCAATCAAATTTTTAAAGCGGGTAAATAAATTCGCTTTTTCATACAATGCAAAATGCCATTCAAATTTTATTCTGAATGGCATTTTAGCAAGCAATCGTTATTGAGGACCGAAATCCTTTACCAATACTAATAATTTTTCTTCACATCCAAAAAAAATAGGATAATTTATTTTAAAGAAACTACCAATTGTTAATAAAATCTCCTAGGTCTTAGTCTATATCAATCTTCTGCCTTATCTCCCTGGCCTGTGCCTCGGTCAAATCCAGCTCAATCACTAAGTCCCTCCACCCTATTTTTCCGCCGTTTGCCTTTTTCAAACGCAATATTTGCCAAATTTCTTTGTCTTGAAAAATACCCAAGGACTGCCACTGATCAAAGCGCATGGTAGCTGCCGCCATTTTTTTAAAGCTGGCCTTTTTCATGCATAGATGTGGACTCAATTCTTGAAAGCAACTATCTGTTAAGCCATACACTTTACTTATTTGATAGATAGAACCAAAGCCCCCTAAATATTTTTTATATTGAAGTATGCTCCGAATGGTCTGGGTAGATAAATTGGTTTTTTGCGCCCATTCCATTTCACTGGCTTCATTAATATCGATGGTCCAAATGGGTAGGCGCAAGGACCTTTTTTCATCCCTATAATTAGTATACATTGTTGGTTTATTAATTTCAATCACCACAAAAGGCATTAATTTATCCAATAAATCTTTCTTTAATCCATACAGGCGGGCTAGGTCCTCCTTATGGTAAAACCTCCCCCCCTTGTTTCTGTAACGCAATAAAGTATTTACTTGTCTGTTGGGGATGCCTAGCATAACCGCCTTAGCGCTATCAATAGTATTGGGATCAAAATTAAATAAGACGCCTTCCTTAGGCTCCTTGAATGCTTTTAATGGATGGGCAGACTTCGGCACCAATAAACCAAAGACAATACTTAAAAGCAATAGGAAACCAAGTACGATGATCCCTCTTTGCTCTTTGACTGAAAAAATAAAATAGGCTTTCCAATGGTCTTGCATGATTTATTTTCATGCTAGATAAATAATTATTGAAACAGAAATTCGAGTATAAATACTTGAGGATGATAACCCTTGAATTAAATAGAAAAGTTTAACCCATCATAAGCCAAATGAATGCCTCTTGGCAAACTCGCTTCCACTTGATCGTGCAAGCCTATTTGATGACTAAAATGAATAAGGTAAACGGTAGGAATGTCTAATGTAGCAATCAAGGCCAGGGCTTGATCTAAATTAAAATGCGTGGGATGTGTTTCCTTGCGAAGTGCATTTAAGATAAGTACTTTAGACCCTTTTATTTTTTCCAATTCCGATGCTGCAATATAATTTGCATCAGTGATATACGTAAAATCACCCATTCTAAAACCCAGTACAGGCATTTCTCTATGCATCACTTGTATGGGTGCAAAGGGAATGTCTCCAATTGTAAACGCCTCTGCTCCAATGGTATGTAAAATCATTTCTGGCAAGCCCGCGTCTTTGTCCTTTTCAAATGCATAATAAAAATCGCGTTGGATGGCTACTTGTGTAAGTTCATTGGCATAAATAGGCATTGACTTTTTTGAAAAAAAATTAAAAGGTCGGATATCGTCCAAACCTGCATAATGATCTCGATGTGGATGGGTAAAAACAATAGCATCTATCTGCGTGGTCTGGGTACGTAACATCTGGTACCGGAAATCAGGTGTCGTATCAATGACTACCGTAGTGGTTTTGCTTTTTATTTTTATACTGGTTCTTAACCTTTTGTTTTTAGGCTCCGTCGAAGTACATACTGCACAATCACAACCAATCAAGGGGACCCCTGTGCTGGTACCGGAACCTAAAATGGTAATGTCTAACAAGGTATAAATATTTAGAGAAAATCTATTTCAATTAAGCAGTAGCCTCAGTCAAAGAAAGTCGTTTTACTTCGGTATACAGTTTTTGAGAATCATGGGTTAGCTTATCAAATTGAATGTCTAAAATGGGGATCAATTCTAATAAAGTATTAATTCTAGCTTCTAAGTTCAAAAACTTATTGAGTACCACAATTCTTTTGGCTTCCAACAGACACCATCCACTTTGGAAATTGCCTCTTTCATAGCGAACGACAAAATCAGATTCCCCTAAAATATCTTCCAATTTGTCTAAGGTAGATTGCGTCAATTTCATAGTAAGCATTGATTTTTAGTGTGGTAAGTAACCCTACAAATATAGTTTTTAGTTGAACTGCTTTTTTAAATATAAGCGCAGAGTTATTCACATTTCGTACCTTTGTGAACACATGTAAATTATGGCTTTTACCTATCGAAAAATTATCAACGACCCAGTGCATGGCTTCATCACCATCAACGATCCATTGATTTTTGAATTGATCAACCATCCTTTTTATCAACGCCTCAGAAGAATTCAACAAATGGCATTGGCCCAGTTGGTTTATCCAGGGGCAGTGCATACCCGCTTGCATCATTCTTTGGGTGCTTACCACTTGATGTGCATCGCCATCGGCGAACTCACCGATAAAGGAATTGAAATTACCAAGGAAGAGGCCCAAGCGGCAAAGCTGGCCATTTTATTACACGATATTGGCCATGGCCCTTTTTCACATGCTTTAGAAAACATATTACTCAAGGGTGTCAGTCATGAGGATTTGTCTTTATTGATCATGCATCATTTAAACAATTCTTCCAATGAAATTTTGAAAGGAAATTTAAATTTAGCCATACAAATTTTTACCAATCAATACCCGAAAAAATTCTTGCACCAATTGATTAGCGGGCAATTAGATGTGGATAGATTAGATTATTTGTCTAGAGATAGTTTTTTTACAGGTGTTACAGAAGGCCTAGTGGGCTATGAGCGTATATTGAAAATGCTTACAGTGCACGACAATGAATTAGTGGTGGAAGAAAAAGGCATCAATAGCGTAGAGAAATTTTTAATGTCCAGAAGATTGATGTACTGGCAAGTATACCAGCATAAAACAGTATTGGCATCGGAGAAAATGTTGGTTAAGATTATTGAACGTGCGCAGCTTCTGTTTGATCAAAAAAACGAACAAGTAAAAACAGGCGGTGTTTTAGATTATTTTTTAAGCAATACCCATTGGAATTTAAAGCAAATAGATTTAAATAATTTTAGCCAATTGGATGATACCGATATCATGTATGCCATCAAACAATGGCAAAACCATAGCGATCCTATTTTATCCTTATTGTGCAAGCGACTACTCAATAGACAAGGATTTAAATGCATCATGCAATCTGATCCCATCACAGCGGCGCAATGGGATCAAGCTTATCAATTGGTGAAATCTAAATTTCCTTTGGAAGAAAAAGACCTTGGGTTCTTGTGCTTTAAAGGAACCGCCAGCAATACCTTGTACAAAAACGACAATGAAACCATTAAAATTTTGCTAAAATCGGGAGAAATCACCTCTATTTCGCAGATTCAAAATGCATTAATCATTGAAAGTCTTTCTGCACCGGTTAAAAAATTTTACATTTGTTTACTTAAAGAATAACCCCCAATTCAAAAAAATACGCATGCTATCATTCAGTGCCCAACAGATTGCTTTAATGGTTCAAGGAAAAATAGAAGGTGACGCAACCGTTACAGTGAACCAATTTGGCAAGATAGAATCGGCTATAGCTGGGGAAATTTCATTTTTAGCCAATCCTAAATACGAAGAATTTTTATACCAAACCAAGGCCTCTATTGTCCTCATCAATGAAAGCTTGGTTTTAAAACAAAATATGGCAGCCACCTTAATCAGAGTACCTGATGCTTATGCTGCCTTTGCCACATTATTGACCCAATACCAAGCACTTAAAACAAATAATTTAACTGGTATACAAAGTCCCTCTTTCATTGCCAGCTCTGCAAAACTTGGAAAGGATCATTTTGTAGCTGCCTTTGCTTATATAGGTGAAAATGTAAAAGTTGGTGAGGAAGTAAAAATATTTTCTAATGTAGTGATTGGTGAAAATGTTGTGATTGGAAACAAGGTGGTCTTGCATCCAGGTGTAGTCATTTATGCGGATTGCGTTTTAGGCAACAATATTATCATTCATGCAGGTACGATTATTGGAAGTGATGGATTTGGATTTGCACCCAATGCGAATGGAACTTATCAAAAAGTACCACAACTAGGTAATGTAATTATTGAAGACGATGTAGAAATTGGCGCCAATACCACTATTGATAGAGCCACCATTGGTTCCACCATCATTAAGCAAGGCGTTAAGTTGGACAACTTAGTTCAGATAGCACATAATGTAGAAGTGGGTCAAGACACAGTAATTGCTGCACAGGTGGGCTTAAGTGGAAGCACGAAAGTAGGCAAAGGCGTGATGATGGGTGGTCAATCTGGTGCTGCTGGACACCTAAACATTGCCGATGGGGTTAAAGTGGCCGCCAGAAGTGGCATCACCAAGACCATCGATAAAGCCAATTCTACGGTTACCGGTTTCCCTGCCGCAGAGCATTCTACTGCGCTCAGAGCCCAAATACACCTAAAAAACCTTCCAAACCTTGAAAAAAGGGTTAAAGAATTGGAAATATTAGTTAAACAACTATCTTCAAAAGGGTAAATCAGCCTAATTTTGCTGAAAATCATCACTTTAAGCAAGGGATGACCTAAACCAAGAAAAGCATGGACCAAAATTTTAATCCGGATAAGCAACATACCATAAGTAAAAGTATCAGCATTAGTGGTACAGGTTTACATACCGGCGTATTAGTGGACATGACCTTAAATCCTGCCAACCCAGGTTTTGGTTACCAATTTCAAAGGGTAGACTTACCCAATCAACCCATCATCAAAGCGGACTGCGATTTGGTTACCGATACTAGCCGTGGAACCACCCTTCAAGTTGGTGATGCCAAAATAAGCACAGTAGAGCATATTTTAGCGGCCCTCGTTGGCTTGGGTATAGACAATGTATTGATTCAAGTGAATGGCCCAGAGATTCCGATCATTGATGGTAGCTCCGCTCCTTTTATTGAAAGAATTGAAGAAGCAGGCGTCTTAGAACAAGATGCTGCCAAGGCTTGGTATAGCATTGATGAAAATATTTTTCATTATGATGATGAAAAAAGAGTTGAAATGGTGGCATTGCCCGCACTCGATTATCAAATAACCACTTTGATCGATTTTAATAGTCCTGTTTTAGGCACGCAACACGCCGCACTAAAAACTATCAAAGATTTTAAATCAGAAATTGCGCCTTGTAGAACTTTTTGTTTTTTACATGAGCTGGAAGCTTTACTAAAAAATGATTTAATCAAAGGCGGGGATATCAATAACGCTATTGTGGTAGTAGATAAGCCTGTTTCTAATGAAGAAATGGCCAGATTAGCCAAGGTATTTAAGCGTGAAAAAATAGAAGTTAAAAGCGAAGGTTATTTAAACAATCTTGAATTAAGATTTCCCAATGAACCTGCAAGACATAAATTATTAGATGTAGTGGGCGACTTAGCTTTGACAGGCTATCCAATCAAAGCGCGTATCATTGCCAACCGACCCGGACACAGCAGCAATGTAGAATTTGCAAAAAAAATTAAGCAGTACATTAAAAAAAATAAACACATTAAAGATGTGCCAGTCTACGACGCCACTTTGCCGCCCGTGTTTAATTTAGAACAGATTGAAAAAACATTGCCACATCGTCATCCATTTTTATTTGTTGATAAAATCATTGAATTAACAGACACTGTTATTGTGGGTGTTAAAAATGTTACTTTCAATGAATGGTTTTTCCCAGGACATTTCCCTGGCAATCCTGTGATGCCGGGTGTTTTACAAATTGAAGCGCTTGCACAAACAGGCGGAATATTATGTATCAATGCCATGCCTAAGGGCGACTACGATACCTATTTTTTAAAAATTGATAATTGCAAATTCAAGCAAATGGTTAGACCAGGTGATACCATGTTATTGAAAATGGAATTAACCAGTCCTATAAGAAGAGGCATTTGTGAAATGCGCGGTACCGTTTATGTAGGTGGCAAAGTCACCACCGAAGCCGACTTAGTAGCCCAAGTGGTGAAAAGAGCAGAATAAAAATTGAACAAAAAGAAAAAATTATGACCCATCCTTTTACTTATATCGATCCCAATGCAAAAATTGCGCCCAATGTAAAAATTGATCCATTTACTGTAATTCATGGGGAAGTAACCATTGGTGAAGGCACTTGGATTGGCAGTAGCGTGACCATTATGAATGGAACGAAAATTGGAAAAAACTGTCGCATATTCCCAGGTGCAGTAATTGGTGCTGATCCACAAGATTTAAAATTCAATGGCGAAAAAACAACTGTTGAAATTGGTGACGGAACGACCATTAGAGAATTTGTAACCATCAACCGTGGTACCTCAGACAGATGGATTACTAAAGTAGGTAACAATTGTTTAATTATGGCGTACAGTCATATTGCCCACGATTGTATTATTGGTAACCATTGTATTTTAAGCAATAGTGTACAAATAGCAGGACATGTTACTTTAGGCGATTATGCTTGGATTGCCGGGGTAAGTGCGGTTCACCAATTTGTCAACATTGGTCAACACGCTTACATTGCAGGAGGTAGCTTAGTGAGTAAAGATGTACCCCCTTATATTAAAGCGGTACGTAATCCTTTAAGTTATGGCGGCGTCAATAGCGTTGGATTGAAAAGAAGAGGTTTTGATCTTGAAAAAATAAATCACATCTTGGATATCTACAGATATATTTTTAGTAAGGGCATGAACACCACACAAGCCCTTGAATTCATTGAAGAGGAAATACCAGCCACCGATGAGCGTGATGAAATTGTCACCTTTATTAGAGAAAGTGGACGCGGGGTGATTAAAAGATTTGGCAAAGGAGTGGTAGAAGAAGATTAATCATGACAAAAATTAGCCTAAGTCAAGCAGGTAAAAGATTTAATAAAGATTGGATTTTTTCTAATCTATATTTTCAATTTGATCAAGGCCAACATTATGCCATCATTGGCAACAATGGTTCAGGGAAAAGTACTTTACTACAAATTATTGCAGGCTATGGCAGTTTGACCAAAGGAAAAATAGACTGGGAAGGACATGATGCTAGCACTATTTTTCAAGACATTAGTTTTGCTGCCCCCTATTTAGAATTAGTGGAAGAATTCACCACCTTAGAACAAATTCATTTTCATACCCAATTTAAGTCCTTACAAAAACAGTTGAGCGTGGAGGCAATCATTGAATTGATTGGATTAAAAAATGCTGCCGATAAACAAATCAGGTATTTTAGTAGTGGTATGAAACAAAGATTGAAATTGGCCTTGGCTATTTTTTCAGATAGCCCTATTTTATTATTGGATGAGCCTTGTAGTAATTTGGACAAGGAAGGTTACGAATTATACCATCAAATGATTACACAGTATGCCATGCATAAATTAATTATTGTGGGTAGTAATGACTTAGCAGAATATCAATTCTGTAAAGCTCAATTAAACTTAATGGACTTTAAATCAAAGCAAGTCACGCGCTAACTTCTGCTGGTAATCATCAAATTTAAATCGGTATACTTTAAATCGAATTTGGCACTGATATAAAAATCGGTCAAGGCCCCTTTGTATAAATAAATGCCTTCTCTTAAATGTGCTTGTTGCCAAATAATTTCAGACAAACCGCCCAAATCCCCTACTTGCACCAGTAATGGCATGAGCACATTGCTAATGGCTTGACTTGCAGTTCTAGCAAATCCACTTGGTATATTGGGTACACCATAATGAATTACCTCATGTTTGATGATGATGGGATTTTCATGATTGGTGAGTTCGCTGGTTTCAAAACATCCCCCACGATCTATGGCTACATCAATAATAATACTGCCTGGACGCATGGCTGCCACCATTTCTTCACTAACCACAATGGGGGCTCTACCAAAATCATTTCTCAATGCACCCACTGCTACTTCACAAGTTTTTAATTGCTTTGCCAAAATTTTTGGCTCTAAGACAGAAGTCCAAACTCTTTGGCCTAAATTATTTTGAAGTCTTTGTAACCTGGAAACATTATTGTCAAACACTTTTACACTGGCGCCTAAGGCCAAGGCATTGCGGGTCGCAAATTCACCAATGATGTCGGCCCCAATAATGACTACTTTGGTAGGCGGCACCCCGCTAATGCCACCCAACAAAACACCCTTGCCCTGGTTAAAATTACTTAGGTACTGACCCGCAATTAACATCACCGCACTTCCCGTAATTTCTCCCATGCTTCTTAAGATGGGGTAATTCTGATTTTCATCTTTAATATTTTCAATAGCCAATGCAGTAATTTTTTTAGCCATCAATTGCACCATCAATTCTTTTTTTACTGCCGTTAAATGCAAAGGAGAAATAATGGTTTGGTGCATTTGCAATAAAGGTAAATCGGCTTCAACTGGTGGCGCCGTTTTTACCAATATGGGGCATTTATACACCGCTGCTTTATCAAAAACAATGGTTGCACCTGCTTCTGAATAATCATTATCGGTATACCTGCTTCCTTCTCCAGCATTCGATTCCATCAACACTTGATGCCCATTGGCTACGAGTACACTCACTGCCTCGGGAATCAATCCAATTCTGTTTTCTTGAAAGGCAATTTCTTTTGGAATACCAATCAACAATGGCTTGCTCTTAGGTGGGATATCCAATACCTCCTCCTGTGTTTCATAAGAAAAAGAAGATGAAATTTGTGGCTTGATGGAGCTCATATCAAAAATTTACTATGAAGGTATAAAAATCCTTCTATGTTCAGGATCTAAAATTTCGATTTCAAAATACTGTGTATTCCCTGGCAAAATCCCCATGGCTTTCTCTGGCCACTCCACAAAACAAAAATCGGCTTCATCAAAAGCAGCTTCCATCCCAGCGCGGGCCGCTTCCTTTTCATTTTCTAATCGGTACCAATCCATATGGTAGACTATTTTCCCATTGGCCTCGTATTGATTCATCAAGGCAAATGTGGGGCTTGAAATATTGTCTTCAATGCCCATCTGCTTTCCGATGGCGGCAATTAGAGTAGTCTTGCCTGCCCCCATCGGGGCAAAAAATGCCCAGACTGATTTAGTTCCAAATTGCTTTACTAAATCAGCAGCAATTTCCCCCACTTGTTTTAAATCATAAATCCTATCCATAGGGCAAAGATAGGTGAACGCATACACAATGTATTCGTACCTTTATAGGGTAAATGAGCCCTATGGAAAAAGTACAGTGGAAGGTAGATGGAATGAGTTGCACCAATTGCGCATTGTCGATTCATAAGTATTTGCAAAGCAATGGTATTTTGGAACCCAAGGTGAGTTTTATGGAAGGCGAGGTTCAATTTGAGCTGCCTAATCCCAGCATCAAAGAAAAATTAATCAAAGGCATACAAAGTTTAGGTTATAAAGTGCGCGGCCAGGAAGAAAAAGCACCAAAGAAAAAATTTCTTGACAATAATCGAGACCGAGCTCTTTTTTGTTTCTTGTTTGCAGCACCATTGGTGGCACATATGCTTCCTGGTATTCATTGGCATTTTATGATGAACCCCTATGTTCAACTCATTTTTACTTTACCGGTTTTTATTATAGGTATGTCATATTTTGGAAAAAGTGCTTGGTATAGTATCACCAAGGGCATTCCCAATATGAATGTACTCGTTGCCATAGGCGCATTGGCTTCTTTTGGCTATAGCTTGTATGGCACCATCATAGAACAAGGTGCAAGTTTTGCATACTACGAAACTACGGCTACCATTATTACCCTTGTATTTTTTGGTAACTATTTAGAAGATGCCTCCGTGCAATCTACCCAACGTGCCTTAAAGGATTTAGTGAAAGCACAGAAGGTGATGGCCAATATGATCGTGTTTGATGAAAATCATAAAGAAATTATTTTTAATGTAGAAAGCAATACTTTAAAAGTTGGTGATATTGTTTTAATCAATGCAGGAGAAACCATTCCCATGGACAGTAAAATTTTATGGGGCGAAGCCAGTGTGAATGAATCTATTGTTACGGGTGAAAGTGTGCCTGTTTTTAAAAAAATGCATGATTTATTATTAGGTGGAAGTACCATTGACAATGGCTCAGTGAAGGCCTATATTACTGCGGTGGGTGACGATACCGTATTGGCCAATATTTTAAAAATGGTGAAAGCAGCACAAGGCGAAAAACCACCCGTACAAATTTTAGCAGATAAAATTAGCGCCATTTTTGTTCCTGTTGTTTTAAGCATTGCCCTGATCACCCTACTTGGAAATTATTTTTTTACTGAAATTGGTTTTGGACAAAGTATGTTACGCGCCATTGCTGTACTAGTTATTTCTTGCCCCTGTGCCATGGGACTAGCTACACCAGCCGCTATAGCCGTTGGCTTGGGCCGAGGTGCACGCAATGGAGTTTTGTTTAAAAATGCCAAAAGCTTAGAAACTTTCAAAGACATCAAACAAGTGGTATTTGATAAAACAGGCACTTTAACTACTGGGCATTTTGATTTAGCCAATTTTAAAGTGCAAGCAGGCCTATCAGAAGAAAATTTTAAAATGATTGCGTATTCCTTGGAAAAATATTCCAATCACCCCATTGCCAAATGTATTAGTGCTCATTGGAAAAATACAGAAGCCATCAAATGGCAACAAATTGAAGAAGTAAAAGGCTTGGGCATCAAAGCCACAGACAAAGAAGGTAATATTTATTGGGCAGGTTCCTTTAAAACCTTGGGGCAAAATAAAGCGGAAGATGGGCACAATGTATACATTCAAAAAAATGATGAAATTTTAGGTTGGATTGATGTCGCCGATCAAATCAGAATAGAAGCCAAAGAAATTATTGATACCCTGCACCTACAAGGAATTCATACTGTATTACTGAGTGGTGATAGAAAAGAAAAATGCGCACAAGTAGGCAAGGCTTTAGGCATTCAAGAAATTATTGCAGAACAAAGCCCTGCAGATAAATTAGAAAAATTAGATGCCTTAACAAAAATTAGCCCGACGGCCATGGTGGGCGATGGCATCAACGATGCCCCTGCCTTAGCCAAGGCCACCATTGGTATTTCTTTAAGTAATGCCTCACATATTGCCATTCAAAGTGCGCAAGTAATTTTAATGAATCAAGGATTAAAAAACTTACCCATGGCCTTAGGTTTGGGTAGAAGAACATACGAAACCATCAAGGAGAATTTAATATGGGCCTTCTCTTACAATATCATCGCCATCCCAGTAGCTGCCTTAGGCTTACTAGGCACCTGGGGGCCTACCTATGGTGCCCTCATCATGGGGTTAAGCGATGTGGTATTGGCCATCAATTCACTCAGGTTATTTAAGAAAAAATTAGTTTAGTCTTTTTTGAAAACTGCACAGGACATATTGAAACAGTATTGGGGCTATGATGCATTTAGACCTCAACAATTGTCTGTGATCAACACAGTAATAGAAGGCAAAGATGTACTTACTTTATTGCCCACAGGTGGAGGGAAATCTTTATGTTTTCAGTTGCCTACGCTTTTGCAAAATGGAATTTGCGTGATTATTAGTCCATTGATTGCACTGATGCAAGACCAAGTAAAGGATTTGTTGAGTAAAAATATTAGTGCGGTGAATCTGGGCGGTGAAATCAATCAAGCGCAAGAAGACCTAATTTTATCGGAGGCATTGAAAGGGAAATATCATTTTATCTATTGTTCCCCAGAAAAATTAGCACAAAAAAGTTTTCAAATTTTTTTACAACAATTACCTATCACATTATTTGCTATTGACGAGGCGCATTGTATTTCTCAATGGGGTTATGACTTCAGGCCCTCCTATCGAAAATTAGATAGTATAAAAAAGGCTTTCCCTAATGTACCAGTCTTAGCCATGACCGCTTCTGCCATCCCCCTTGTGCAAGAAGACATCATCAAACAATTAAAGCTTTCCAATTGTATTTTAATCACTGATAGCTTTTTAAGACCCAATATTAGTTATGAAGTGCAAAAGGTGCCGGTTAAATTACAAGCACTCAGAAAGCATTTGAATGAAACCAAGGGCAGTGTCATTATTTATTGTACTACCAGAAACAATGTGGCCCAATTAGCGCAAATATTAAAAGACTATGGTTATCCAGTCGCCCAATACCATGCAGGCATGCCTATTGCCCTTAGACAATCCATGCAATCCAGTTGGATGAATAACCAAACACCCATCATTGTTTGTACCAGTGCTTTTGGCATGGGCATCAATAAACCGGATGTACGCGCGGTGATTCATTTTGATTTGCCCAATAGCCTAGAACAATATTATCAAGAAGCAGGAAGGGCGGGCCGAGATGGATTAGCAGCCATCGCAATTCTATTTTTTCAACAAAACGATTGGGAATATTGGACCCAATTGCAAGAAAAAAAATATCCCTCCATTGAACTTATTAAAAGCGTCTACCAAGACCTAGCCGATTTTGTTCAATTACCCATTGGGACAGGAGAAAAACAACAATTTATTTTCGACTTCGATGCTTTTTGTCTTCGTTTTAAATTGGATAAAATAATTGCGCGCAATGCATTACAATGGATAGAACAAGAAGGCCATGTTAAATTTTCGGCCAGTTCCTTCAAACCTTCCATGGTGCAAGTAGTGGCGGATAGAAACACCATAGAACAATACGAAAAAAACAACCCTATTGCAGGCATAGTCTTACAAACCCTTTTAAGAACTTATGGAGGAATCATCGATGCCCCACAATTCATCAATGAAAACTTATTGGCTACCCTATTGCAAAGAGATCTTTCCTTTGTTCAAAAAACATTGGTTTTTTTAGAACAGACAGGGCAGATCAGCTTTGAACAAAAAGAAAACCAGCCTGTAGTACAATTTCTTTGGAACAGAACCGCTGCTGCATTTATGAAAATAGATTTGGACAATTATCAATTGAGAAAAGCTGCATTTTTTAAGCGAATTGACCATTTTTCAACTTATCTATGGGGGCGGAACATCGAATGTCGTAGTGTTTATCTGGCCAGCTATTTCGGAGAAAAAAATCCAAGTAAGTGCAAAATATGCGACCTTTGTAGGGCAAGCGCTAACAAAGTAATTTAACAATACATTATAAAAACCGCATTAAACGGCATGTTTTTAACAAAAGATTGGAAACAAACAATTTACCAAGGATTTTAAATATAGTTTCTTTGTACTGAAGCAATAAAGCAATATAAAAAATTAAATAAAAAAAATGGAAGATAAGAAAAAATATAAAATACTCCTTTGCGAAGACGACAGCAATTTGGGTTTGGTTTTAAAAAATTATTTAGAACTAGACGAATACGATGTTACCTTAGAAAGAGATGGTCGTTTAGGTTTGGCGGCTTTTCAAAGAGAAAAATTCGATTTGTGTTTATTGGATGTGATGATGCCACATGTAGATGGTTTTACTTTGGCAGAAGAAATTAGAGACATTGATCCTGATGTGCCTTTGTTTTTCTTAAGTGCTAAAACTTTGAAAGAAGATATTATCCATGGCTACAAATTGGGGGCAGATGATTATATTACCAAACCATTCGACAGCGAGGTTTTGTTGTTAAAAATAAAAGCCATCATTAAAAGAAATGAAGAAGACAATAAAGTAAGCGATAATGTGGAATTTGAATTAGGTCGTTATCATTTTAATCCAAGATTAAGAGAATTAAAAATTAGCGATCATACACAAGTACTTTCTCCAAAAGAAAATGAATTGCTTAAAATGTTGGCCGAAAATAAAAATGATTTATTGACCAGAGAAAAAGCATTAAAAAAAATCTGGGGTAGTGATACTTATTTCAATGGCAGAAGCATGGATGTGTACATTGCAAAACTAAGAAAATATTTAAAAGAAGACAACCAAATTGAAATTGTGAACATCCACGGTAATGGATTTAGATTAGTCGTGGCATAGCATACAACTTCATTACATAAAAAAAGACCCGATAACATTGAGTATATCGGGTCTTTTTTTATACCTGTTTTATTATCTAAACAATTCAGGATTATTGGAAGCATGCCCTGAAGGAGGCTTCTTTCCTAAGTGCATATAGGCCTTCTGCGTTACCTCTCTGCCTCTTGGTGTTCTTTGCAAGAAACCTTCTTGTATTAAAAAAGGCTCATAAACTTCTTCAATAGTACCCGACTCTTCTCCAACTGCGGTGGCAATCGTGCTGATGCCTACAGGCCCTCCTTTAAATTTTTCTATAATGGCCGATAAAATTCTATTGTCCATTTCGTCTAAACCATGCTCATCTACATTTAATGCTTTCAAGGCATGTTGTGTTATACCTATGTCTACTTTACCGTCATTCAATACTTGTGCAAAATCACGCACCCTTCTCAATAATCCATTGGCAATTCTTGGGGTGCCTCTACTTCTTCTTGAAATTTCACCCGCCGCATGGCCGTCTATATTGACATTCAAAATACCTGCACTTCTTAAAATTATTTTTTCAATCACCGATGCTGGGTAGTATTCTAACCTAGATTTAATGCCAAACCTAGAAAGCAAGGGCGCAGTTAATAAACCACTGCGGGTAGTTGCGCCTACTAATGTAAATGGATTTAAATTGATTTGAATGCTTCTTGCATTGGGACCACTGTCAATCATAATATCTATCTTATAATCTTCCATGGCCGCATACAAATATTCTTCCACCACCGTGCTTAAACGGTGTATCTCATCTATAAATAAAACATCATTGGGTTCTAAGCTGGTCAACAAGCCAGCCAAATCACTTGGCTTTTCAATCACCGGTCCAGAAGTCTCTTTAATTTGAACCCCCATTTCATTGGCCACAATTCTACTCAAGGTGGTTTTTCCTAACCCTGGAGGCCCATGAAATAATATATGATCCAAGGCTTCGCCACGCATCTTGGCTGCTTTGATAAAAATATTTAAGTTTTCAATGAGTTGAGGCTGGCCCGTAAATGCCTCCATCTCTTTAGGACGAATACTATTTTCAAACTCCTTGTCTAAAGGGTTCAAATCATTCGAGCTATCTAATATTGGATTGGCCATAGTTTCTATTTAGTAGATCAAATTACAATATTGACCATCTTTCCTTTGACAAAAATTATTTTTTTAATAGGACTATCTGCTACCCATTTTTTTACCAACTCATTGGCCAGCACAATGGCATGCACGTCTGCTTCACTGGCAGTTAAATCTATAGAAATATTCGCTCTCAACTTACCATTGATGCTCACAGGATACTCTTTTGTAGATTCAGTTACATATTTCACCTCAAATACAGGATAAGGGGCGTCTACCACCAGGCCTTCATTACCCAAGGCTTGCCATAAATCTTCTGCAAAATGAGGAGCATAAGGGCTTAACAACACCAGCAATTTTTCAAGCACTTCTTTTTTATGACAATTTAAATCGGCTAATTCATTCACACAAATCATAAAGGTACTTACCGCGGTATTAAAACTGTATCGTTCTGTATCTTCTTCAATTTTTTTTATGGCCTTGTGCAAAACTTTTAATTCAGCATCATTGGCTGCCTCCTTATTCCAAACCTGCCCTTTTAATTCATCAAAAAACAAACGCCAGGCTTTTTTCAAAAAGCGGTGCACTCCTTCGATACCCTTGGTATCCCATGGTTTGCTTTGTTCCACCGGGCCTAAAAACATCTCATACATTCTAAAGGTATCGGCCCCATATTTTTCCACTAAATCATCCGGATTCACCGTGTTGAATTTCGACTTGGACATTTTTTCTACCTCTACTCCACATAAATATTTCCCCTCTTCCAGTATAAATTCAGCATTGGCATAATCAGGTTTCCATTTTTTAAATGCTTCTGTATCTAACTCTATGCCATCCACTATATTTACATCCACATGCAAAGCATCTACTTCATGTGCAGCAGCCAAACCTGCTGAAACAAATTTTTGTGTGCCCCGAATTCTATACACAAATCTTGAACTTCCTTGAATCATCCCCTGATTCAATAATTTTTTAAAGGGTTCATCAAATCCAATATGTCCCAAATCAAATAATACCTTGGTCCACATTCTACTGTACAACAAATGACCCACAGCGTGTTCGGTTCCTCCAATGTATAAATCTACTTGACCCCAATAATCACTCACTTTTCTATTGCAAAATTCTTTTTCATTGGAAGGATCCATGTACCTGATAAAATACCAACTACTACCTGCATAACCTGGCATGGTATTGGTTTCGTATTGCGCTGCTTTCCAAGATTCAATATTGGCCAAGGGCCCTTCGCCCTCTGGTCCTGGAGAATAATTGTCTACTTCGGGCAACAACAAAGGCAATTCATTTTCATTCATCGGATAGGCAATGCCATCGATCCACTTAATTGGAAAAGGTTCCCCCCAATAGCGCTGTCTACTAAAGGCAGCATCGCGCATTTTGTAATTTATCTTTCTTTTGCCAATGCCCAAGCTTTCTATCTTATCATTGATGATGGCAATCGCGTCTTTTTGTACTACCCCATTTAAAAAATCGCTATTAGATAAGATTGCCTCCTTGGTTGGATTGGCATCTACCCCATTAAATGCAGCACCAATAATATTAGTAACTGGAATATTGAAATGTTGGGCAAATTTAAAATCTCTTTCATCCCCACAAGGCACAGCCATGATGGCGCCCGTACCATAGCCTGCTAATACATATTCAGAAATCCAAATAGGAATTAATTTTTTATTAAAAGGATTCTCCACATAAGTACCTGTGAAGCACCCTGTAATTTTTTTCTCCGCCATACGCTCTCTTTCACTTCTGCTTTTTACATAAGCAATATAGGTTTCTACTGCTGCTGTATGTGAAGCAGGCGTAATGCTAGTAATTAAATGATGCTCAGGTGCCACCACCATAAAATCTACGCCAAAAACTGTATCCGGCCTAGTAGTATATACTTTTAAAGAGGCCTCATGCCCATGCACTAAAAAATCTATTTCTGCACCATAACTTTTCCCAATCCAATTAGATTGCATTTCTTTCATCGCTTCACTAAATTGGATGGTATCCAATCCACTCAATAATCTATCGGCATATTCCGTGATGCGCAAATACCATTGACGCAATTTTTTCTTTTCCACCGGATGACCGCCTCTTTCACTTAAACCATTCACTACTTCATCATTCGCGAGTACCGTGCCCAAGGCCTCACACCAATTCACTTCGCCAAATCCACAGAAAGCCAAACGGTACTGCATCAATATGGACTGTTGTTCTTTTTCTCCAAACCCTTTCCACTGTGCTGCAGAAAATTGCAAGGAAGTGTCACCAGGACATAGTTGGTTTTCGTTTCCAGATTTTTCAAACGCAATGACTAAACCTGCTATTGGTTTTGCTTTAGCTTCTTTTTTATCAAAATAACTATTAAACAATTGCAAGAAAATCCATTGGGTCCATTTATAATAACTGGCATCGCAGGTTTTTACTTCTCTGTCCCAATCGAAACAAAAACCAATATTATCTAATTGTTTTCTAAAATTATCAATATTGCTATGTGTACTTGCAGAAGGATGCACCCCATGCTCTATGGCATATTGTTCGGCAGGCAATCCAAAAGCATCATAACCCATTGGATGCAATACATTAAATCCTTT
>CAINEG010000006.1 GCA_903847655.1 uncultured Bacteroidota bacterium | reverse complement strand
GCTTTTGTATAAGCATCTTCTTTAGCAGCAGCATTATAACTTGGATTGCTTGGGTTCGCAAAACCATGACCTGCTTCATATCTATTCACCGCTAAATTCTTACCTGCTTCTTTCATATTTTTTTCAAAATCATTCACCATGGCAGGAGAAGGGCTTTGATCTAGGTTTCCAAAAAATCCAATGACATCACATTGAATAGATTTTAATTTATCCATATTGGTTTCTGGTCTACCATAATACATAACCGATCCTTTTGCTTGTGGTCCAGCAAGTATGGCAGTTTGTAAACTCCACATACCACCAAAACACCAACCTACACTATATATAGCTGCATTGCTGCCTGCATGTTTAATGGCTCCTTGAATAATGGCTGTCATTCTGCCCATATCGGCTCCACGCATTAATTTCATCGCACTGTCTGGTGTAGCAGCTACTTTGCCATCATACATATCTACTGCAATTACATTCACGTCTCCTAAGTCGCTATAATATTTATCTGATTCCATTTTCACATTATCATTTAAACCCCACCATTCTTGAATCACTATTAAATATTTATTGGATTTCTTTTTAGCTGCAATAAAATAAGCATTGGCTTGCTTACCATCGGCAGCATCAAAAGACATCATTTTCCCCAATAAGTTTTCTGGATTCACTACTATGGGTGAAGGGTGCATGGCAGCAAAAGCCGGGCTGCTAGCCTCTAATTGATAAGCTTGTTGTGTTTCCATATTCAAACACTCAATTACTTCCGCTTTTTCTACGGTTGGGTGTTGGGTTTTGGTCCAATTCCAGCTGATTAAACTAGCGGTCAAAAGGACGCTAAAAAGGACGTAAAAGGCTTTTTTCATTGATTTTTATTTATTTTAATTGAAGATGTTCACTTTTATATAACAGTTATAAACATTTTTTGTTGAGTCCTAGGTATCATTTTGTTGCCCCCTTTTTTTGGCGTAGGTTTGTACGACCTCTAAGAATTTTTCCAAATAAAGATAGGTCCTAAAAAGTAAAATAACCATTTTGAAATTGGTTTATGCGCAATAGAATTTTTCTATTGGGTATATCCTATTTTCGAAAAAGAACTAATGTAATTGTATGGCAAAGTATGTATTTGTAACAGGTGGTGTAACGAGTAGTTTGGGTAAGGGCATTATTGCTGCTTCGTTGGCGAAATTATTGCAAGCCAGAGGCCTTACTGCAACCATACAAAAATTTGATCCCTATATCAATGTGGATCCAGGCACTTTGAATCCTTATGAGCATGGTGAATGTTATGTAACAGAAGATGGGGCGGAGACCGATTTAGATTTAGGCCACTATGAGCGTTTTTTAAGCACACCTACTTCACAAGCCAATAATGTAACTACTGGAAGAATTTATCAAACAGTTATTAATAAAGAAAGAGCAGGAGAATTTTTAGGTAAAACAGTACAAGTGGTACCGCATATTACCGATGAGATTAAGCGTCGTATGTTATTACTAGGACAAGATGGTAAGTTTGATATTGTGATTACTGAAATTGGCGGCACCGTGGGTGATATTGAGAGTACTCCTTTCATTGAAACTGTGCGACAAATTCAATGGGAATTGCCAGAAGAAGATGTGATGGTGGTGCACTTAACTTTAATTCCTTATTTAAATGCAGCCAAAGAATTAAAAACAAAGCCGACGCAACATAGTGTTAGAATGTTAAGTGAAACAGGCGTGCATCCCGATGTAATTGTTTGTAGAACTGAACATCCTTTGAATGATGATATCAAAAGAAAAATTGCTTTATTTTGTAATGTAAAAGCAGGCAATGTAATTGAATCTCTAGATGCTAGTACTATTTATGAAGTGCCTTTGTTGATGCAAAAAGAACAATTGGATTTAATTGTTTTAAAGAAATTAAATATTCAAAATTTCAAAGAGCCTGATTTAACAAAGTGGAATGTATTTTTAGATAAATTAAAACATCCAAAAAGCACGGTGAATATAGGATTGATTGGAAAGTATATTGAATTACAAGATGCTTATAAGTCGATACTAGAAAGTTTTATACATGCAGGTGCAATGAATGAGGTGAAAGTAAACGTAGTGAATGTGCACAGTGAAAATATTTCTGATGAAAATGTGAATGAGCAATTGTCTGGATTAGATGGTCTATTAGTGGCCCCTGGTTTTGGCAATAGAGGCATAGAAGGAAAAATTGTGGCAGTAAAATATGCAAGAGAAAACAAATTGCCTTTCTTTGGTATTTGTTTAGGCATGCAAATGGCCGTCATTGAATTTGCACGCAATATTTTACATTTAAAAGGTGCGCATTCTGTAGAAATGGATGCCAATACAGAACATCCTGTGATTGACATGATGGAAGATCAAAAAAGAATCACCATGAAAGGGGGCACCATGCGTTTGGGTTCTTATCCATGTACCATAACTAAAGATACTTTGGCCTATAAAATTTATGGTGAAACCAATATTAACGAACGTCATCGTCATAGATATGAGTTCAACAATACTTTCTTAAAATTGTTTCAAGAACATGGAATGGTCACTAGCGGTGTGAATCCAGAATTGGGATTGGTGGAAATTGTAGAATTACCTAATCATCCATTCTTTATTGGGGTTCAATATCATCCTGAATTAAAAAGTACAGTAGAGCATCCAGCGCCTTTATTTGTGCATTTTATAGCTGCTGCAAAAGAACTTGCTTCCAAAAGATAGTAGCCCTAATTTCAGCTTTAAATGAAGGGTAAAATAGGACCCCAAAACTAGTTTTTTGGCCTAAAAGGGGCTTTTTTGTCCGCTATAAATCAACAATAAAAAACATACCTTTGCTCCTCGTTTAAATACGTTTAAAAACTGATTATGAATACGGATAAAAATACGATCACCGGGTTTGTCTTATTAGCTGGTTTGTTTTTTTTGTACTTCTGGTACACCAATAAACAACAAACAGAATTAGCTTCTTATAAAAAGCATTTTGATGATTCTGTAGCGATGGTCAAAGCAACTGCCGATAAAGCAGCAGCTTTAAAAAATCCAATCAATGCAGACAGTGCTTCAGCGGCCATTGCCCAACCAGTAGATTCTGTAAAAGAAAGCTTCTCTTATCTAGAGAATGAAGTGGTGAAAGTAAAATTGAGCAATAAAGGCGGACAGGTAGTAGGCGTAACTTTAAAAAATTACACCAACTATAAAAAAGAAAAAGTGTATTTGGGGGACAGTAGTTCTTTGAATTATCCAATCAATTTAGGCAACAATCAAACCGTTCAAATTAATCAAGTATTATTCCCCACTACTACTATTTTGCCTAGCGAAAACGGTGTCCAAAAAATTGAATATAGTTATACTACTCCAACAGGTAAGACAGTGCGTCATCAATTTGCTTTGCAAGCCAACAAATACAATATTGATTTCAATATTAAATTAGATGGAACAGATCAATTATTGACTAACAATCAACTGAACTTGGTTTGGGATGTACATGCTTATCAACAAGAACGTACTTCGGTATATGAGCGACAAATGTCCAATATCTGTTTTTCAGAAGGGGGTGAATTTGATTATATTTCAAGTAAAACTACTAAGGCATTTGAGAAGCCCATTCAATGGGTGGGTTTGGTGCAACAGTTTTTTACCACCACTTTAATAGCTAAAGAAGGCTTTGCTAAAGGAAATATCAATTGGCAACGCAAAATAGACAGCAGCAATGGATTGGCAGCTTTGCAAGCACAAATGCAATCAAAATTAAATGGCAACAATGCAAATATTGCATTGTCATTATATTATGGGCCTAATGATTTTCAAATTTTGAAATCGCAGGCACCTGAGATGGAGAAAATTGTCAACTTAGGAAGAGACTTATATTCTTTTGTACGCCCAATCAATAAGTATATTTTAATGCCTGTATTTGACTTTATCGCAGGCTTTGTCAAAAATTTTGGATGGGTGGTTTTATGGTTAACAATATTTATTAGATTAGTCACTTCTCCACTTACTTATTCAAGTTATTTGAGTAGTGCCAAGATGAAAGTATTGAAACCTGAATTAGACGAGATTAAGAAAAAATTAGGTGATGATCAACAAGGCTTTGCTATGGAGCAAATGAAATTGTTTAGAGAAGCAGGAGTAAACCCATTAGGTGGTTGTATCCCCGCTTTATTGCAAATTCCTATCTTCTTTGCTTTGTATAGTTTCTTTAATTCAAATATTACCTTAAGAGGGCAATCGTTTTTATGGAGCCAAGATTTATCTAGTTATGACTCCATTGCGACACTTCCCTTTACCATACCTAGTTTTGGTAACCATATTAGTTTATTTACACTTACTGCAGTAATTACAAGCTTGTTAATGTCTGTTTACAATATGGCCATGACACCTACGCAAGACAATCCTGCTTTAAAGTACATGCCTTATATATTCCCATTTGTATTATTATTTATATTTAATGGTTTGCCTTCTGCCTTAACATGGTATTACACAGTTTCAAACGTGATTACTTTACTCATGCAATTAGTAATTCAGAAATTTATCATTAACCATGATAAAATTTTAGCAGGTATTGAAGTAAAACGAAAAACACCGAAGAAGAAAAGTAATTGGCAGTCTAAGTACGAGCAAATGTTGGAGGCTCAGAAAAAAGTACAAACGCTAAAGGAT
>CAINEG010000005.1 GCA_903847655.1 uncultured Bacteroidota bacterium | reverse complement strand
TTATGGGCACAGGAAATTGGTTCTAAAAATGAATTAGACCAAAGAGAGCTTTCTTATAAAAATGCTATGAGTGTTTTCAATGCAACCAAATTACGCAGCAACGATTTAGAAAAACAAATCAAATTCCAATCGGAACAAACGCAAAGAACGGCCAATATCTCTTCAAGTTCAATGAACGACTTTGTTGTAAAAAGCGAAATCAATGGTAAGCTCTACAGTCTTTCTAAAGAAATAGGTGAAATGGTGAATTCACAATCACCCATTGCTATCATTGGCGATGCTACTGAATTTTATGTAGAATTACAAGTGGATGAATATGATATATCAAAATTAAAAGTTGGGCAAAAAGTTTTTTTAACTTTAGATAGTTATAAAGGAGAGGTATTTGAAGCTGCAGTGAGTAGGTTATACCCTATTATGAATGAAAAATCTAAGTCCTTTAAAGTAGAAGCTATATTTACAAAAAAGCCCGCCCATTTATATCCGAATTTAACAACAGAGGCCAATATTTTAATTGAAGTAAAAGAAAAGGTATTAACCATTCCTAGAAACTATATCATTAATAATGAATTTGTTTTATTAGAAAACAAAGAAAAAAGAAAAGTAGTAACAGGTTTAAAGGATTACGAAAAGGTAGAAATCATATCGGGCATTACAGCCAAAGATGCGCTATATAAACCTGAATAATGAAAAGAAAGCTACTCATAGATATTGCAAAATCTTTACTCCTAGCAAGGTGGAAACAAACACTGGTAGCGGCTATTGGCGTCACCTTTAGTATCACCATGTTTATTACCCTACTTAGCTTTATGAGTGGCTTGAATGATTTATTAGATGGGCTTATCTTAAATAGAACGCCGCATGTTAGATTGTTCAATGACATCAAGCCCAATCAAAATCAGCCTGTTAAATTAACAACTGAATACGGTACTGCACATCATTTTATTGAATCTATAAAATCAGATGCCAATAGACAAGCCATTTATAACAGTGGGGCTATCATCGAATCTTTAAAAAAAGATAAACGTGTTTTAGGTATTTCACCAAAGCTAACAGCACAAATTTTTTTTAATGACGGCAGTATTGATATTACTGGCGCCATGAATGGCATTGATCCAGTAGAAGAAAGTAGATTGTTTCATTTCAATGATTATGTCACTGCAGGTAATTCTGCCGATTTAATTAAGATTAGCAATAGCATTATTTTAGGGAAGGGACTTGCGGGAAAACTTTTAGTGAATATTGGAGATGTAGTACAGGTGACCACTTCTAAAGGAGAAAGGTTTCAATTAAAAGTGGTGGGCTTATTTCAATCTGGTATTAGAGACTTTGACGATGTACAGAGTTATGCATCGGTAAGTACGGTTCAAAAAATATTATCACAACCAAGTAATTATATTTCTGCCATACAAGTTAAATTAAACGATATTAAATTGGCACCTAAATTGGCAAAAGAATATGAACAACTCTATCAAATTGATGCAGAAGATGTGCAAACAGCTAACTCACAGTTTGAAACGGGTAGTTCCATTAGAACACTAATATCTTATTCAGTAGGCATTACATTACTCATTGTAGCAGGTTTTGGGATTTATAATATTTTAAACATGATGATATTTGAAAAAATGGATTCCATTGCTATATTAAAAGCCACAGGTTTTTCAGGAACAGATGTTAAAAATATTTTTATTTATATCGCCATCAGCATTGGCATATTTGGTGGTTTAGTGGGGCTAGTATTTGGTTTTGGCCTTTCTGCGACCATTGATCAAATACCTTTCAATACGGCCTCGCTGCCTACTATTAAAACTTACCCCATTAATTATAATCCGCGATTCTATATAATTGGTATTGTATTTTCATTTATCACCACCTATTTCGCTGGATGGTTCCCTGCGCGTAAAGCCAGTAAGATCGATCCAGTAATAATTATAAGAGGAAAATAATATGAGTACATCCATTTTAGAAGCAAAGAATATTAATAAATACTTTCACGATCCCATTCGTGTGCAGGTACTAAACAATATTAATTTCAGTATTAATAAAGGCGAGTTTGTTTCTTTAACGGGCAAATCGGGTTGTGGTAAATCAACCTTATTGTATTTATTATCTACCATGGATACCGATTATGAAGGACAAATTTTTATTGACCAGGAAGAAATGCCAAAGAAAAATGAAGGCTTCTTAGCAAAAATTAGAAATGAAAAAATCGGCTTTGTATTTCAATTTCATTATTTGTTAAATGAATTCAATGTGCTTAAAAATGTAATGTTGCCTGGCTTGAAACTCAATAAATATAGTAATGAGGAAGTAGAACACCGTGCCCTAGAAAAATTAAAAATTTTGGGCATTGAACATTTGGCTTTAAAAAAAGCCAATCATGTGTCGGGCGGTGAAAAGCAAAGAGTAGCCATAGCCCGCGCCCTCATTAATGACCCACATATTATTATGGGAGATGAACCCACGGGCAATTTAGATAAAAAGAACAGTGATCTAGTTTTTGATATATTTAACCGCTTAAGTTCCGAGTTTAATCAAACCTTATTAATTGTCACCCACGACCCTAGTTTTGCAGATAGAACCCACCGCATCATACATATGGAAGATGGGCGCATCCTTGCTTAATTTTTAGCTTAATTCAAATTAAATTATTTAAATTTAGTTTCAATTACGATTGCTATGGAAAACAAATCAATGGTGCCCAATATGGTGCCCACCATGGTGCCCAATAATGCACACAAAGACATTCCTGGAAACCCCTCTACTGCAAAAAGCAGTGCCACTAGTTTAAACGACCGCTCCAATGGTCAACCACTTCGTGTGCTTAGTGAAGAGGATTGGACCTTCTGGAAACACAATGGCTATATTGTTGTTAAAAATGCAGTACCTCGTGAACAAGCATTGGCCACAGCAAATTTTTTATGGGAGTTTGAAGAAAAAGATCCTAACAATAAAGAGAGTTGGTATACTGCACCAAGAGCTGAAATGAAAATGAAAGAGCTTGCGGGTACAGGGATGGTGGAATGTTATAATAACCAACACTTATGGAATAATCGTCAAATGCAAAAAGTATATGATGCCTTTGTTGATATATGGGGTACCGAAAAATTATGGGTATCTATTGACAGAGCCAATTTAAATTTTCCCATCAGACCTGGACATGAATACAAAGCTTTTATACATTGGGATTATGATCCAGAAACAAAACCTGTCAATGTACAAGGTGTATTGGCCTTGGCCGATCAAACAGATGAAAACATGGGCGGCTTTCAATGTATTCCTGAATTATTTAGAACTTATGATACTTGGAAATTAACACAACCAGAAGACAGAGATAGATTCAAACCAGATACTTCTGCATTCACCCCTACTAAAGTAAAATTAGAAGCAGGTGACCTTTTAATTTTTAATAGTTTAGAACCACATGGCATCAGGGCCAATAATAGTTCAGACAAAGTGCGTATCGCACAATATTTATCCATGATGCCTGCAGAAGAAAACAATCCAGCCTTAACGGAGTGGAGAGTAAATTCTTGGAAACATAGAATTGCACCAGAAGGTTATGCCTTTCCTGGCGATCCAAGAAATTGGGAGCAAACCAAATATGAAACTGCAGAACTAAATGAGCTAGGCAAAAAATTATTAGGCCTAGAGAAATGGTAAACAACGCGCTGTCTAATCAAATGAATAATAGTACTAAGCTCAATAATGGTTTAACTATGCCCTTATTGGGCTTAGGTGTTTATGATATGTACAAAGCAGCTGCAGAGCAGGCTGTAGAAGAGGCTTTAGCAATTGGCTACCGCTTAATTGACACGGCTAGCATGTATGAAAATGAAATAGAAATTGGCAATGCAATAAAAAATGCAGGGGTAGATAGAAAAGATATTTTTTTAACCACGAAGCTTAATAATACCGACCATGGTTATGATCAAGCCCTTAAAGCTTTTGACGATAGTTTAAAAAAATTAGATCAAGACTATGTTGATTTATATTTAATTCATTGGCCTATTAAAGAGGGTCGCGCTGCTTCTTGGAAGGCTTTAGAAAAATTATATGCAGATAAAAGAGTGAAGGCCATTGGGGTGGCTAATTATAATATTGCCTTATTAGAAGAATTAAAATCAACAGCTAATATTGTGCCTGCAGTTAATCAAATAGAATTTTCACCTTGGTTATTTCAAGAAGACTTACTAAACTACTGTAAAGCTGCAGGCATTCAAGTACAGTCCTATTCACCCATTACAAGAGGGCTCAAATTTTCAGATGAACGTTTAGTAGTTCTTTGTAAAAAATATAATAGAACACCTGCTCAAATAGTCTTGAACTGGCATTTACAACATGGCATTTCAACTATACCTAAGTCTTCTAAAAAGGAAAGGTTAGTAGAAAACTTTGAAGCTACTAATTTTACACTCTCTAATGAGGATGTAAAAATAATGAATAGCTTTAATGAAAATTTTAGAATTTGTGACGATCCTCAAACTTATTTATAATTTTAAACTCCATTAACCCAATCAAAATGAAAAAATTTATTTTATTCGCTCTTTTAGCAACTAGTTTTTTAACTACGCATGCACAAAATAGAACAGGAGAATTAAAACATGTTGTTTTATTTACTTTTAAAGCAAGCTCTTCTGCAAAAGAAGTAGAAAATGTAGCACATACATTTGCAAAACTATATGGCAAAGTGCCTCAGGTTAAAAATATGCAGTGGGGTATTAATATGAGTCCTGAACATTTAGACCAAGGCTTTACACATTGCTTTACACTTACTTTTAATTCTGAGAAAGATTTAGCTGACTATCAATT
>CAINEG010000004.1 GCA_903847655.1 uncultured Bacteroidota bacterium | reverse complement strand
CTTTGAATTATCCTCTAATGATTTTTAAAATACCCCCGAATTTTCAGGGGTATTTTATTTTAATTCTACAGCCCTAATTCGAAGAATTTACACGTTCACTATTTCCACTTCACTTAGTGCGCTAAATAAATAAATATTTCCAGTCGCAAGCTCAATACATTCAATGCGTTTGCGTCTTAATTTTATTTTCCTGAAGGTTCTCCCTTTTATTTCTTTAAACAAACTGCCATCAGCCAAATGCGCCAAGACCACTACCCCAGCTTTCTGCACCGGATTATGCCTTCTAAGCACCAACAATAAAGCGGTTTCCCCATTGGCGGTAGCCGCCGGATTAAGCAATGTTTTTTTCAAACTTTTGGTAATGTCCTCTGGAAATAAATTCAAATCAATAAAAGCTTTTAATAAACTTCCATAAATATTTTTCCACTCTTTCCCATGCGCTTCTACCCTGTTTCTAAATTGTTCAAAACACAATAAATGCGCCAATTCATGCAAGAGTGTAATTAAAAATTCATACTTATTTAAATTACCATTGACCGTTATTTTGTGATTGGAACCCAAAAATGGATGTCTATAATCTCCTAGTACTGACTTTCTTTCCCTAGTCACTGTTAGATGCACTTTGTATTGGTGAATTAATTGCACCACTGGCTCAAATGCCCCAGTGGGCAGATAATTAGCCAATGCTTGCAATGGATGTTCGACCTTAGACAAATGTTTGTAAATATTAGATAAACAATTATTTTTTTACCAATTCTCCCTTAATCTCCAACCAAGTATACACAAGATACAAGCCCATACTACCTAATAAAGTGGACATACCCACAGGGACTTTCACTTGAGTGGTATAAGCCATGGCGACTCCTATAAACACGACCATTTTTAATAGGGTACCAATCATCACCGAACGTATCATGGCATTGGGATTGCTCTTATCTAATTTGCTTAATCTGATTATATTAAAAAAATACATTAATAATAGCAAGGCATTCACCACCAAAAGAAAATTAATTTTAAGCTTGGTCTGCCAATACCCTTTTGCAGCTAAAAATCCAATCAAATTAATGAATGCAAATAATACAATGACAGTTTTTGTTCTTTTATTACCCATATATTATTTTTTCTTTTGTGTATCTCTGACCACACTAACTAAAACAATTAAAATAAATAAGGAAGGTGCCATCCATGCAAATAAAGCATGCTTGTTAAAATAGGCATCCAACTTCTTACCTATAAATAATGTAAGTAACAAGCCAACAATCAGCTGCGAGCCCAGTCCTATGTATTTAGACCAACCGTAATTGGGCGCTTGATTCATCGGCGACTTCCCTGTGAACTTAGTTGTCATTAATCAAAGGATTGTTTGTTCTCTGGTAATTTCAAAGGCAAGGTATCTAGTTGTTTTGGATTGCCCTCGGATAATACTTTTTTAATGCCTTCCAAATATTGTTCCTTATAGTGAATGGATTGTTCTAAAGAATCGGTACGAATTTTTAATAATTGTAGTGCCGTTCTGCTTTCTTTAGTGCCATAACCAGGAATATAATACCTCAATGGCGTGAAAGCAATCAGCGCGATGGTCATCCCTACCAATAAGATAAAAGTAATGCTCACCCCTAAATACACCGACTTTCTTGACAATCGAAAGGCCAGCACCTCATCATAAGTATCATCGTTTAGGATCACCAATCGATAGGTATTGCTGGTTCTTTTGAAAGTATTATTGATGTCTAGATTTGCCATAAAATTGAATGCTTGTTAAAGATACGATGGATTCTATTTTTTTAAGTAAATAATAGGAAATAAATGTATTTTTAAGCTGTTTTTACCCTTATTATGCAAAGTAGAATCTTCCCTATTAAATATTATCAATATTGGCTTCTAGCCCTATGCTTTAGCCTGGTGCTACCCTTGGGATTAAAGGCGCAAGACAGTAGTAAAAACAAAATGGATACCTCTGCTGATTTTCTTGACATCAACAATACAAAATTAATCAAGGGCATCAACAAAATTTTAGATACCAATCAAAAAATAATAAAGGGCTTATTTTATAAAAAAGCCAACCAAATCCAAGCCAAAGCAGACAGCGTAGTTAATAGCGCCATTAAAAAAGGAGTTTTTAGAGAAGTGGAAAGACCTCTTCCCTATGAACGCCTTTTAAATACAAAATATTCTTTAGGCAGAAGGGCCTATCAAAATACCGTATCTCAGTTTAATTATTTATTTAATGCGGAAGAAGAATTCATTGAGAATATACAAAAGGCACGCACAGATTACCAAGATGATTTTACTAGCTTACTTAGTTTTTATGATTATGATTTAAGTACAACGGCTAAACATAATTTAGATTCCATGGTCTACCGTTGCAATGCCAATATTGTTTTACACGACCTAAGGAGCAATTATGTAGATGACGCCTATTTATTATTGGCCAAAGTATATTTGTTTCATAAAAATTTTGATACTGCTGGAAGTATTCTACAATTCATCAACTATTCATTTGATGAAAAAGAGAATGGCGCAGATTTAGTCATTGGTAGTAATCTAAGAAATACCAAAGGCAAATTCAGTATTGCCACTGCCGAAAACAATCGTTTATGGGAAAACAAGAATGTGCGAAATGAAAGCATGGTTTGGCAAGCAAGAAATTATTTCGAAACCGGCGCATTGAATGAAGGCATGAGCTTATTGCAATTGCTTCAATCTGATGTCTTGTTTCCAAAAAACTTGCTCCCTTTTTTGAATGAACAAATGGCCTATGGGTACTATTTAATGGAAGTGAATGATAAAGCAGCGGCGGCATTAGAAAATGCATTGCCCAATGCCATTGATGATGCAGCAAAAACAAGATGGTATTATTTGATCGCTCAATTATGGCAAAGAGCAGAAAACTGGCAAAAAGCCTATACCTGGTATAAAAAGGCCAACCAATATGCCACCAATCCTATTGTAGGCGTTTATGCTAAAATTGCCATGATCACCATTGATTCTAAAAATGCCAACACCCCATGGTTGGATTTGGCTTTTTCTTTAGAAAAAATGACCAAGCGCGAAAAGTACAAGCCTTATACAGACATCATCTATTTTGAAATGGCCAAATTAGCCATACAAAATAAAGCTTATGAAAGAGCCACGGATTGGCTCATCTATTCAATCAAGAAGAACAATAATAGTTTAAAACAAAAAGCAAAGGCCTTTGAACTCTTGGCCAATATCAATTATAATATTGACCAATACACCATTTCAAGGATTGCCTACGATAGCATAGCCAGTGTTTTAAAAACCAATCCTAATTACGAAAACATTCAATTAAGAAAAAAATGGATGTCCGCTATCGAAAAAAATGATAAAATCATTCAAAGACAAGATACCTTACAATTCATCTATGATTTAAATCCAGATCGTCAAGAATTATTTGCTGCTAATTGGCAAAAAAGACTAAATCAAACACAGCAAGCGCACAAGAATTTATTTATAGATAAAGCTAGTTTATCAGTCAAAGAGTATGCGCCAGATAATAATATCAATGCTGCCTTATTGAATAACTATAACAATAGCAATTCATCTAATACTGATTTTTATTTTGACAATAAAAGCACCGTTCAACTAGGAAAAAATAATTTTATAAAAAAATGGGGGGAAAGGCCCAATGTAGATGAGTGGAGAAGAAAAACAAGCCCTGGCATAGCTTATGCCAATAATAAAAACGATAAGCCGGCCACCAACCAATACATTAATCAGAATATACAAGGCAATCCATTTCCTAATGGCAATCCATTAAACAATGGCAATTCATTAAACAATGGCAATAGCACCAAAGAGGATAGCCTACCCATCGTATTAATCAAAGATGCTATTTCCTTGTCCAGCTCAATGACAGAATGGAACAAGGCAGCCTTGGCCAATGCACAATTGTTTTTATTGCAATTAAATGATTTTGAAAAAGCATTGCCTATCTATCTTAAAATAATCAATAAGAACATTGACCCGGTGGTTACGGAAAGATCCATGCTTGATTTAGCAAGCCAATATTTACACGATGGCCAATCAGCAATCTCAGACAGTCTTATTCAAATTGTTTTAAAACAATTTCCGTATGGATTTTATGTAACTAAAAAAGCGGAAGCTGAAGATAAAAAAAACAAAGACAATACCTTGGTGGACAATTACAAAGAAGCCTATTTTCTTACGCAGATTGGGAACTGGGAGGAATTTTCCAATGCCATTCCAAAGCTGAATACGAATTTAAGAGGCAGCAAATGGATGGTCCCCTATCAATTTTTAAAAGTAAAAATGTATGCGCAAGAAAGGAAAGACAGCTTGGCCATTAAATTATTAGACTCCATCATCACAACTTACAAGAGCGAAAGAATAAAAGACAAGGCGAAAAATATTTTATCAGAAATCAAAAATAGAAAAACTACTGAAACCTATTTAGATACTTTAAGATTAAAAAAAGTGATTAAAGAACTTCCTTTTGTGCTTGTAAAAGAAGAGCCTAATTTAATCATTAACCCAATTACCCCATTGGCACAAAGCAGCAATCTAACACCAAAAATTGTAAGCAAAGACAATCCTATTTTAACCATCCAAGCGCAAACGAGCAGCCCAACCACAAAAATTGATGCCGATAGCAGTCTAGCCAATACCATTGAATTTGAAAACGATAGCTCAGAACAACATTACATTGCCTTAGTGACCAATAAAGTTAGTGCCAGCTTTGTAAAAGAAATGCAAAATGCTTTGAATTTGTTAAATACAGATGAATTTAAAAAGCAAAATTTAAACGTAACTTACGTTCAATTTGACGAAGCAACCTACATCGTCTGGATTGGCTACTTTGGTAATAGATCAAATGCTACTAATTATATCAATAAAGTCAAGCCTAGACTAAGTAAAGAAATCATCTCCTTTGTGCCCACCAAACAATATCAATTGTTCTTAATAGGAAAATCAAATATTATTTTAATCAAAAGCCCAACCGATTTAAAAAAATACGAAAGGTTTATGTTAGATAATATTTACAAACCATAAATGAAAATCAGTGAATCAGTCTACCAACCATAGCCATCCAACAAAGAACTGGATAAAAATATTCTGGAAGTACTACTTTATTACTGCAGGTATATTTTTATTATTCCTTTTGATGCTCAACTGGGGATGGATTGGCGATATGCCGGATTTAAATGATATAGAGAACCCTACTGCCTCTTTGGCCAGCCAAGTATATGCACAGGATGCCACACCCATGGGCAAGTTTTATTTAGAAGACAGAATTACTGTAAAATACAGAGACATCAGCCCTTATTTATTGCAAGCCTTAGTGGCCACCGAAGACAAACGTTTTTATGACCATTATGGCATTGACGGTGAAGGATTATTGCGAGCCGTTGCCTTTTTAGGTAGCCAAGGGGGTGCTTCCACTATTACGATGCAAACTGCGAAGAATTTATTTACCGACAACTGGAGTACAAAAAGTAAGCTACTACGTTTTATTCAAAAAATTAAGGAGAGTATCATTGCAATAAAATTAGAGCGAAACTTTACCAAACAAGAAATCATCACCTTATATTTAAATACAGTTCCTTTTAGTGAAAATGTATTTGGAGTAAGCAATGCCTCTAGAACTTTTTTTCAAAAAGAACCCGATCGTTTAACGATCGAAGAAGCTGCCTTATTGATTGGTATGATCAATGCGCCTACCAAGTACAATCCCAATCGAAATCCAAAATTAGCATTGGAAAGAAGAAACTTAGTCTTAAATAGAATGGCTGGTCAAAAATACATTACTAACGATCAAGCGGAGGCTTGTAAAAATTTACCCATTGCCACCAATTTCAGAAAGCTAGATCAGAACAATGGTTTAGGCCCCTATTTTAGAATGACCTTAGGTGAATACATGAAAAAATGGTGCAAGGAACATAAAAAGAACAATGGCGATTCCTATGACTTGTACAGAGATGGTTTAAAAATTTACACCACCATCAATCCTAGAATGCAATTGTATGCAGAACAAGCCGTGGCCCAACACATGTCCTATTTACAAAAAGAATTCAACCAACAAAGCAATATTAAATCGGGTAGCATTTGGAAAGAATTTAGCAGTCAATTGGAATTGGCCATCAAGCAAACCGATCGATGGAGGAATATGAAAAAAGAGGAAATAGAAGAAGCCCAAATAAGAAAAACTTTTAACGAGCCCATTGCGATGCGTATTTTTGCTTGGAACAAGAATAGGTATATCGATACCATCATGTCTCCTTATGATTCGCTAAAATACCATAAACAAATATTGCAAACTGGTTTTTTAGCAGTGGACCCAAATACAGGAGAAGTGAAAGCATGGGTGGGTGGAGTTGATTTTAAAACGTTCAAATACGATCACGCCAATATCAATACCAGAAGACAAGTAGGATCGACCATAAAACCTTTATTGTATTCTTTGGCCATTGAAAAATCTGGTTTTACGCCTTATACAATTGTGCAAGATCAGCAACAAAATTTTGATGGCTATGGAATGGTGCCCAATACTACCAAATCATGTACCGGCATGTCCATTCCTATGGCACAAGCATTAGCAGAATCAAGAAACTGTGCGTCTGCCTATATCATGAAATCAATCAATAGCAAAGGCAATGAAGCAGCCAAAGAATTTGTAGATTATTTAAAACAATGCAATATTAAAGCCGACCTACAACCCTATCCCTCCATTGCTTTAGGGGCTACAGAAATTTCATTATTTGAAATGGTACAAGCTTATACCATGTTCCCTGGAGGCGGTTACAATGCCCAACCCTTTTTTATCAATAGAATTGAAGACAAGAATGGCAATGTATTAGAAAGCTTTTCTCCTCAGCGTAGAAAAATTATTAACGAAGTGACTGCCTATTCTGTCGTAAGCATGATGCAAGGGGTAATATCCAAAGGAACAGGAAGAAGCCTGTATTCTTATGATGTAGCTGCTCAATCCATCGCAGGTAAAACAGGAACTACCAATGACAACAGTGATTTATGGTTTATGGGTTATACGCCACAATTATTGGCGGGTGCTTGGGTGGGTTGTGATGATAGATACATCCGTTTCTCGGACAATTATTTTGGACAAGGCGCTCATGCAGCTTTACCCATTTGGGCCAATTTTATGAACAAGGTAACACACGACCCTGCTTGTAATTTAGATGCCAATGCCAATTTTGAAAGGCCTTCGAATTTGACCAGCGATTTTAATGTAGATTTTATTTCAGCAGAAAATATTCCTTTTGACAATGACCCCATCAATCTAGAGAATACAGAAGATGTAAAAGCAGAATCAGATTATGAAATACCTACTACAACAACAGCTAGCCCAAATAAGACAGAATTAAATAAGTCCCCTTTAAGCACCAAGGAAAGTCCTGCAAAAAACACAGCGCCTAAAGCAAATAAGGAGGCGACTAAACCCAAGGCCCTATTCCCTGCTAAGAAAAATTAATGGATTATCTTTTGAGTGAATAAAAGACAGAGAAGTGATGGTATAAATTTCTTTGAAAAAAAGCATTCCCATATTGAATTTTAGTGCGCGGCAACTTTACACCTAAACCTGCACTAAATCCATTGAACCAATTTTGTTGATTTTCTATGTTTAAATCAAACCTGCGAATAAAATTATAACCAAAATCAATATCAACTTGATTGCCAATATATACTTCTGTACCAAGCAATAGATGGTTGAATAAATTTTGTAAACTACCTGGTGTTTTATAGCCTTCTTGATTCGCAAAACTGGCATCATAATAGGTATTGTTCCAAACAGATACTCTTTGCGCAGTCACTGAAAATTGAATAGGCGCTTTTTCTAATTTTTTGGACCAGCCGATAATTAAATTAAAAGGCAAGTCTTCTTTAACCGTGTAAGTTTTTAATTGTGTGCCAATATTGCTCAATAAAATACTGGCTTGATTTAATTCATTGGAAGAAGTATAACGCAAAGCAATGTCCATGGCCAATGCATTGGATTTGTATACTCCATAATTAGACTGAATCCATTTAAGGCTTGCACCTAATTGTACATTTTTAATGTAATGGGTAGCCAATGAAATTTGAGCAGCATAATCATTGGGTCTAAAATTGCCTAATTCATTACCTGCAGCATCCGTCATTTTAATGATCCCATAATCCATGTAATGGACACCCCAACCGATTACCCATTTTTTCTTAGCCCATAAATTAGCGCCACTAAAATCATATTGTTGAATATTGGCGTAATAAGGACGAATGCTTAGATGTAAATCGCCATCCATCTTCTCAGACAATAAAGAAGGATTGAACATGGCCAAGCCAAGATCGTTGCCCATGGAGCTAATGTTCATACCACCCAAGGCAGAAGCCTTGGCACTGTAGGGAAGTGTAAGAAAATTATAGGTAGCATTGCCCCCTGTATTTTGAGCCATTAAGCTAAAAGAAGATAAAACTACTCCAATAATAAAAAATACTTGCTTTTGCATGAAATACCTGCTCATAAAACAAAGCTAGGGATTTAACCCACCAAAGCCAAATCAAGCACTTGCTGCATGGTTTTGACATAATGAAAATTGAGCCCTTTGATAAAAGTATGGTCAATTTCGTTGATGTCCTTTTCGTTTTGCCAGCAAAGAATAATTTCTTTCATGCCTGATCTTTTTGCAGCCAATATTTTTTCCTTAATGCCCCCTACTGGTAATACTTGGCCACGCAAAGTAATTTCCCCGGTCATGGCTAAATAAGGTTTTACTTTTCTACCGGTAAAAGCAGAAGCTAATGCAGTAAGCATGGTAATGCCCGCACTCGGACCATCTTTAGGTACGGCTCCTTCGGGCACATGTATGTGCACCGATTTGGTGGTAAACAAAGCAGGATCTACCCCTATCTTTTTGGCATTGCTTTGCAAATAAGTGAAAGCTGTGTCTGCACTTTCTTTCATTACATTACCCAAATTGCCGGTTAATTTCATACCGCCCTTGCCATCGGCCAACAATACTTCAATAAATAAAATATCACCCCCTACATAAGTCCATGCCAATCCAACGGCAACCCCGGGCATGTTGACTGTTTTATAAATTTCATTGCTGTACCTGGCTTGTCCTAAAATTTTATGTAAATCGGATTTAGTCACCGTAGGTTTTACTTTGTTTTTATAGGCCAACTCCTTGGCTTGATAACGCATGATGGATGCTAATTGACGATCCAATTCACGCACCCCACTTTCTCTGGTATAATCTTCAATTACTTTTTCTAGTACATTGTCCAATACTTTAAAGTTTATTTTTTCTAAACCATGTGCGGACCTTTGTTTAGGCAATAAATGCCTTTTGGCAATTTCTACTTTTTCTTCAACAGCATAACCACTTAAATCAATAATTTCTAAACGATCTCTTAAAGCAGGTTGAATGCGGCTAATGTCATTAGCGGTAGCAATGAATAAAGTTTTACTTAAATCGTATTCTGATTCTAAATAATTATCATAAAAACTATGATTCTGTTCAGGATCCAATACTTCTAATAAAGCCGAGGAAGGATCTCCTCTGTGATCGCTGCCAATTTTATCAATCTCATCCAATATCATCACAGGATTGGACGTTTTAATTTTTCTAAGACTTTGAATGATTCTACCAGGCATGGCGCCAATATAGGTTTTACGATGGCCTCTAATTTCACTTTCATCGTGTAAGCCACCTAGGCTAACGCGAATGTATTTTCGACCAATGGCATGTGCAATAGATTTTCCTAAAGAAGTTTTACCAATGCCTGGAGGGCCTAAAAAACATAAAATTGGACTTTTCATGTCCCCTTTTATTTTAAGCACGGCTAAATACTCTAATATTCTGTTTTTGATTTTACCCATGCCGTAATGATCCGCGTCTAAAACTTTCTTGGCATTTTTTAAATCATAATTGTCGGCTGTATATTCTTCCCAAGGAAGGTCTAATAATAAATCCAAATGATTGTACACCACAGAATAATCTGGGGTGCTTGGATGCATCCTTTCTAATTTCTCCAACCCATTTTGAAATAATTTTTTGGCAGCCTCAGGCCATTTCTTACCATCGGCTTTCTTTTTCATTTCTGCTACTTCGCGTTCATTGGGATCTCCGCCCAATTCATCCTTGATGCTTTTTAATTGTTGTTGTAAAAAGTAATCACGTTGTTGCTTGTCAATTTCGGTGCGTGTTTTATTGGCTACCTTATTTTTTAATTCTACAAATTGTAATTCTTGTTGTAGAAATTGAATTAATTTTTCGGCTCTTAATTTAAGGCTATTTTCTTCGAGCAAACCTTGCTTCTCATTGATCTCCACATTCAAATTGCTGCTCACAAAATTGATTAAGAAAACAGGATTCTCAATGTTCTTTAAAATCATGGCCGCCTCTGAAGGGAAATTGGGCGACAACTGAATGATCTGTGTAGCTAAATCTTTGATATTCGCTAAATAGGCTTGAAAGTTTTGATCTTCCTTACCTAATTTTTCTTCCACCAATACTTTGATGCTGGCTTTGAAAAAAGGATCTTCCTCCTTCATGGCCAAAAGCTCAAATCTTTTTTTTCCTTGAATAATTATAGTGGTGCCCCCGTCTTGCATTTTAATCATCTTAATGATTTTTGCAACGGTGCCAATGGAACATAAATCGGCCGGTGTAGGATCTTCAATATTGCCATCTTTTTGAGAAAGCACCCCTATTAATTTGTCTTTGGCATAGGCAGCTTTCACCGCTTGAATGCTCTTGTCTCTTCCCACTGTAATTGGAATCACCACCCCTGGAAATAATACGGTATTGCGCAAAGGCAGAATAGGCAATAGATCGTCTATGATCAATTCAGGCTCATTTTCCTCCTCTTGTTCATTAAAAGAAAATAAAGGTATAAACTCGTTTTCTTCCTCCCCCTTAAATAGAAATGTCTTATCCACTGTTTGTTTTTTAAAATATAGTCAAAATGGCATAATTGCCCAAGGCCTTCCAGCTTGGAACCCAAGCTACCCCATTAAGGCAATATTGATGCCAAAAAAAAACCTTCCCGATTGCTCGGGAAGGAATTTCTTGTAAAAAGTTATATTGCTATAACTTCTTAAATTACTTTGCTTTAGCAGCAGTATCAACTGTTGCAGCAGCAGCAGTGTCAACAGTTGCAGCAGCAGCAGTATCAACAGTTGCAGCAGCAGCTGTATCAGTTGCAGGTTCAGTTGAAGCACCACCACAAGCAGCTAATGCAGCGATAGCGAAAATTGCGAATACTTTTTTCATTTTGTTTTGTTTAAAGTTTGATATCAAATAACGTCGGCGAAGATATTCCATATGTAGAAATATGCCAAATTTTAACAATATTTTTTTTCATAGCCCCAAAAAGCCGACTAAATTCTATTTTTTTCTAAAATAGATCCTAATGGGCACACCGGTAAACTTAAAATTGAGCCTCAATTGATTTTCGAGGTAGTTTCGGTAAGGCACTTTAATATCGTCTGGGAAATTGGTAAAAAAGGCAAAACTAGGTACCCTAGTTGGCAATTGAGACACATATTTGATTTTGATCACATGGCCTCTGACTACCGGTGCTTGGTACTTCAAAATAGACTTCAACATGATGTCATTTAATTTTGAAGTAGCCACTTTACGGTGCTTATTATCAAAGACTTCCAATGCTAATTCAATGGCTTTGAAAATACGGGTTTTCTCCACTGCCGAGATAAACAATACCGGCACATCAGTGAAAGGTGCCAGTTTGTCTTTGACCACTTTTTCATAATCACGGGCCGTATTGGTTTCCTTATCTACTAAATCCCATTTATTCACTAAAACCACAATCCCCTTGCCTTTCTTAGATGCAAGACTAAATATGCTTAAATCCTGTGCGGTGACCCCCTTGGTCGCATCAATGACCAATAAACAAACATCAGCCTCATCCATGGCCTTGATGGCCCTGATGATGGAATAAAATTCTAAATCGTCTTTTTCTTTGTTTTTACGTCTAATTCCAGCCGTATCAATCAAGATAAAGTCCTTTTGGAACATATTGTAATGGGTATGTATGGTATCGCGGGTAGTGCCTGCAATATCACTCACAATGGTTCTATCCTGACCAATCATGGCATTCAGTAAGCTAGATTTGCCCACATTGGGTTGACCCATAATGGCAATCTTTGGTATTGGCAAGGCCTCTTCGGTGCCCTCCGGTAATTCGGTATCATCACTGATGGGTTGTGCTTCTTTAATGCCATCTGTAACCGCATCTAATAATTCACCTGTACCACTACCAGAAATAGAACTCACGAAGTAATTATGTTCAAAGCCCATTCCGTAAAACTCGGTTCCTTCTAAAGCACGGGTTGAATTATCTACCTTATTCACACAAACATAAACTGGTTTGGTACTTCTTCTCAACATATCTGCCATGGAAGCATCTAAATCGGTCAAACCTACAGCAGCATCCACCATAAAAATAATGGCATTGGCTTCATCTATGGCAATCTTTACCTGCTTGCGAATCTCGGTTTCAAACATATCGCGAGAATCAGGTACAAAACCACCCGTATCAATTACGTTAAAGGTTTTACCCGCCCATTCAGTTACCCCGTATTGACGGTCTCTTGTAACACCGCTAATATCATCCACGATGGCTTTACGCTCCTCTAAGAAACGATTAAACAAAGTGCTTTTTCCTACGTTTGGCCTTCCAACAATTGCCACTGTATAGCTCATAATAATTTATATTTAATATTCAATTATACTATTTTAATTAATTCAATATCAATACTTTAACAATATTAATATTCAAACTAATTAGTACCCAAATTCTTTTAATTTAGACTCATTGTCTCTCCACTTAGGCTTCACCTTTACAAACAATTCCAAGTACACCTTAGAGCCTATGAAATCTTCAATGTCCTTCCTAGCCAATGTGCCAATTTCCTTAATCATCTTTCCTTTCTCCCCTATAATAATGGCCTTTTGGGTTTCTCTATTGACAATAATATCGGCCTGTATCTTAATCAATAAGGGCTGTTGCTTAAAAGAGTTCACCAGCACTGCTGTATGGTAAGGAATCTCCTCCCCAAATAACTGGTAGATCTTTTCACGAACAAGCTCACTAACAAAGAACTTGGTAGGCAAATCACTTAAATCATCCTCACTATAAAAAGGAACTCCTTCCGGAATCATTTCAATGACAAGTTTCAATAACCGCTCTATATCACTCTTATTCAATGCACTAACTGAAATAGTTTTAGTACAGTAAGGCTTGTCCTTGAAAAAGGTAACTGCCTCTTTTACCTGGGTGCCCACTGCCAAATCTGACTTATTTAAGACCACCACGCAGGGTACTTTTAGCTTTAAAGAAGCGAATAATTCATCCAATTCCTTGATATCGTCACGCATATCCACCATCAATAAAGCCACATCGGCATCTTCCAAGGCGCTTTTAACCGCCCCCATCATTTTCTCGTGCAGCTTGTATTTAGGGTCGATAATACCGGGTGTGTCTGAAAAGATGATCTGGTACTCGTTTTCCTTGTTTAAAAAGGCCTTAATGCGATGGCGTGTAGTTTGTACCTTGGAGGAGACAATGGCCATTTTCTCGCCCATGATGGCGTTCAGTAAAGTGCTTTTACCAGCATTTGGCCTTCCAAATATGTTTACAAACCCTGCTTTCATTCTATTTTGATGATTTATCCCTTTAATTTACCCCTTTTACTATGCAAACTTACTACAAAAAAAATCCGCTCTCGATAGGAATCGGGAGCGGGATGATGTTGCGAGGGAAGGGATCGAACCTCCGACCTTCGGGT
>CAINEG010000003.1 GCA_903847655.1 uncultured Bacteroidota bacterium | reverse complement strand
GCTTTGAAGCTTGCTGGCTCGTTCATTGCTAAGTCTGCTAAAACCTTACGGTTTAAATCAGATCCTTTCTTTGCTAAAAGGTTAATGAATTGGCTGTAAGTAAGACCTTCTTCACGCACTGCTGCATTAATACGCGCAATCCATAAAGTACGGTACTCACGCTTTTTCAACTTACGACCTACATAAGCATAAGTTAAACCTTTCTCTAATACGTTTTTGGCAACGGTATAAACGTTTTTACGTTTACCATAAAAACCTTTCGCTTGTTCGAATATCTTTTTTCTTCTTGCTCTCGATGCAACGGCATTTTTTGAACGTGGCATAATTAATATTTTTTTGAATCCTGTTTTATCAAGTTGATGATCGGATCCGGTGAATTAAATTTTGTTTAAATAAACCTTACTTAGTTAAGTGTTTGACTATCCTTTCAATCTTAATAAACGTAGAACGAAGTCTTTGTTAGTTGACCCAACAAGTCCTTTTTTTCTCATCGCTCTTTTGCGCTTAGTTGATTTCTTGGTAAGAATGTGTCTTTTGAAGGCTTTTTGGAAGGTGATTTCACCGGTTCCAGTAACTTTGAAACGCTTTTTTGCGCTCGAGTTAGTTTTTACTTTTGGCATTATTATAATCTTATCGATTACTCCCTGCTGGCGGTTCTGCACGGGCGGAACACTTTTTGGGCCATGTGGGAAATGGACGGCGAAGGTACGTTGGAATAATGATATAGCAAAAAAAAGAGTGCTTCTAATGAAAGAAGCACTCTTGTATAAAGAGATTGATTATCAGTTAGTTATTTAAGAAGCCGCTTTCTTTTTACCCCCAGCTTTTGGTTGAAAAATGGCAAACATCCTTTTTCCTTCTAATTTAGGCATACTTTCTAAAGTACCCGCTTCGGCCAAACGCTCTGCAAATTTCAATAATAGCAATTGTCCACGGTCTTGGAACATGATGGCACGCCCCTTGAACTGAACATAGGCTTTTACCTTATTGCCGTCTTGTAAAAATTTCTCTGCGTGTTTTGCTTTAAAATCAAAATCATGGTCATCGGTACCTGGGGTGAAACGAATTTCTTTGATCTCTGACTGCTTTGAATTCGCTTTCATTTCCTTTTCCTTACGCTTTTTTTCGTAAAGAAATTTCTTATAATCGATGACTTTACAAACTGGGGGATCGGCTGTTGGAGAAATCTCCACTAGGTCCAAACCTTGGTCTGCCGCTATTTTCAGCGCTTCTTGAGTATTGTAAACCCCCACTGTAATGTTGTCTCCAACCAATCTAATTTGTGGAACACGAATGCGATCATTAATGCGATGCTCTGGTTCTTGTTGTCTTTGAAACCTTGGGTTAAATCTGGGTCCTCTGTTCGGTAATGCCATTAAGTAATTAAACGTTTATTTAAGTTTTGTAAAGATAGTCATTGTTCTGATATGGTGCTTCATTATTCCGCAGGAGCCCTTCTTTGTTCAATTTCTTCTACCACTTGTGCCAAAAAGGTTGATTTGTCCAGCATCCCCATGTCTCCCTTCCCCTGTCTGCGCACTGACAATTTATTTTCGGCGACTTCCTTCTCTCCAATCACCAACATATAAGGCACTTTCATAATTTCTGTGTCTCTGATTTTCTTTCCAATTTTTTCATTTCTATCATCAATGGCTACACGCACCCCTGCTTTTTTTAATTCTGCCAACACTTCTTCCGCATAAGGCATGAACTTATCACTAATAGGTAAAATTTTAACTTGCATCGGAGCTAACCAAACTGGGAACTTGCCCGCATAATGCTCCAATAAAAAGCCAATAAAACGTTCGTGGGTTCCTAAAGGTGCACGGTGAATGATCAATGGGGTTTCTGGTTCATTGTCTTTATTGGTAAAACTTAAATTAAACCTTTTGCCTTGTGCAAAATCAACTTGATTGGTCGCCAATGTAAATTCTCTTCCAATGATACTCCAAATTTGAACATCAATTTTGGGTCCGTAAAAAGCACCTTCATCTTGCACTTCTACAAAAGGTGTTCCTGTTTCAATTAAGACCGCACGTACCATGGCTTCTGTTTCTAACCAAAGTTCTGGTTCGTTAATATATTTCTGTCCTAATTTTTTTGGATCATGTAAACTTAAACGCATCACGTATTTATCAATGCCAAAAATTTTGAAATACTTTAAATACATTTCATTCACCGCTCTGAACTCTTGTGCAAATTGTTCTTTAGTACAATAAATATGTGCATCGTTCATGTGTAAACAACGCACACGCATTAAGCCAAACAATTCTCCGCTTTGCTCATATCTATAACAAGTACCATACTCCGCTAAACGAAGTGGCATATCTTTATAACTTTTAGGTTCCGCTTCAAAAATTTTATGATGATGCGGACAGTTCATTGCTTTTAAATAATACTTCGTACCATCCAATTCCATTGGAGGGAACATACTATCTTGATAATAAGGTAAGTGACCACTCTTAATGTACATACTCTCTTTGGCTATATGTGGCGTCACTACTCGCTTGTAGCCCGCATCCTCTTCTGTTTGTTTGGCTAAATTTTCTAACTCTTCAATAATAATAGTTCCGTTCGGCATCCATAAAGGAAGACCAGGCCCTACATCATCATCCATGGTATAAATGCCTAATTCTTTTCCTAGTTTACGGTGATCTCTTTTCTTGGCTTCTTCTAATAATAACAAATATTCATCCAATTCTTTTTGATTCGGGAAAGTAATGCCATATACCCTTGTCAACATTTTATTTTTTTCATCGCCTTTCCAAAAGGCTCCTGCAATATTGGTGATTTTGATGGCTTTAATAAAACCTGTATTAGGAATATGTGGTCCACGACATAAATCGGTAAAAGCCCCTTGTGTATAAAAAGTAATACTGCCATCTTCTAAGCCTGACAATAAATCTAATTTGTATTCATCCTTTTTCTCCGTAAAATAAGCAATGGCTTCTGCCTTGGACATTTCTTTACGGATATAGGCATTGGCCTGCTTGGCCAATTCATTCATCTTTTTTTCAAGCAATAAAACGTCTTCTTCTTTAATGGTTTTATCGCCTAAATCAATATCATAGTAAAAGCCTTTCTCCAATGCAGGCCCTACCCAAAATTTTGCACCAGGAAATTGCATTTCTACAGCTTCTGCGAGTAAGTGCGCAGAAGAATGCCAGAAGGTATTTTTACCATCCGCATCGTCCCAGGTGAGTAATTTTAAGGCTGCGTCTTCATTGATGGCACGGGTGGCATCATAGACTTCTCCATTGACAGAAGCTGCCAATACCTTCTTTGCCAACCCTTCACTAATCGACTTTGCAATACCTAAAGCAGTAATCCCTTTTTCGTAAGAACGCACTGCACCATCTGGAAATTGAATTTGAAGCATGTTTTTTGTCTAAATAAATGTACGCAAAGGTAATAAAAGCGGTTCATATTTTATACATAGCTTTGCAATATGCACCGCATAGTTTTGCTCCTGCTCCCCATTTGGTTCCCCACCCTGCTTATTGGCCAAGACCTAAGCGGAAAGTGGAAAGGCGTTTTTACCCCTAACCAGGATCAGGAAGGTAAAGTGTACAATTACGAAGTAGAGATTAAAGAACTCCCCAACCATAGTTTGTCGGTACTTACTTATACTCGTTTTTCAAATAATTTTTCTGCCAAAGCCAGTGCCACCGGCATGCATTCCCCTAATACTGAATTAGTCAGTATTGTAGAATCAAAATTTGAAGACATGCGCTTATCGGGAAATTTTCAAGCATGTTTGATGAGCAGTTACCTTACTTATAATACCATTCGTGGTAGAGAAACCTTAGAAGGTACCTATATTTCTAGCAATTCAAAAATGGGTAAAGACTGTGGCAGCGGTACCATTTATTTAGAAAAAGAAATACCATTAGCTAAACTATTTGCACTAAAATCAAAAACGCAAAGTCCAACTACTACCCCAGTTAAAAATAAATTGATTGCGACAAAACTTACGGAAACAAAATCAGTGGTTACAAAAACCAATCTAGCTCAAATACCTAAAACAAGTAATCCAAACAATAAAATTGCCAGCAGTAATAACAATATTGCGCTTAATCAAAATTCAAAACTTATAATTAATCCTAGCAAGTCCTCCAATACCGCCACAGTCAATGCGCTTATTGATCTACCAAAAAGTAGCAGCAACTCATCTAAGGAAGAAAGCAATAGCAATAGCATAACTGCTAATACAGAAATTGCAAAGTCATCCAATAGGGGTCAAATTTTACCCTATGTATTGGTAGGTAGAGAAAATAAATTGGTCAATAAAATTGATGTAAGTAGCTCCCATATTAGTTTTGACATGTATGACAATGGCACTATTGACAATGATAGCATCATGGTATTTGACAATAAGGTTCAAATTTTAAATAATCAAAGACTTAGTTATAAAGCCATTCATTTTGAATTAGATTTTAGTAAGGAAACACAGGAACATGAAATCATCATCGTAGCACAAAATCTAGGTAGCGTTCCTCCCAATACCGCTTTAATGGTCTTGAAAGATGGTACAAAAAGAAAAGAATTTTACATCACTTCTACCTTGCAAACCAATGCCATGTTAATCATTAATTACAAAGCGCCAAATTAATTTTCTTGTAGAATTTGTTGCGCCTGTATTAATTCTTTGTTGTTTGGATGATAAGGATCTCTTGCAGTTTTAGCCATGCCCAACCAATTCAACCCATCTTCCTGCCCTTCAAAAGCGGTAGTAAAAATATAAATGTTTTGACGTTTGAACCCAGCTTCCCCTAACAAATGTACAAGTTGTATGGAAATCATGTTCGTAGATTTATAAATTTCTAACCAATCAGATTCTGCCATCAAGCCTTGAATTTCCGCATTGATATTCACCCAGCCCTGCTTGAGTTGGTTGCTTAAACCACTGTCTTTAGGATAGACGATTGCTGGAAAAGAATCGGTCAGCATAGCTAGATTTTTTATTGCTGCATAAATATAGCTCGTGTCCTTGGCCAATACCCCTTTCAAGAGTTCTTGGTAATTCAATAGTATGGGTGGACAAGCATTGTCAAATGCAATTTGATTGTTTTTGGGGTGAAATTCCCAAAGTGCAGTATTGCTGCTAGGCGGGTTGGTATTGCTACAACTAAATAGAATAAGGACAATAAAAGCAATGAATAACCGACTCATAAAATATTTTTACAAATTTATGCATAATTAGATACTCCAACTAGCTAACTTTGCGGTCTGAATTGAAAAAATATGCTAATAGGATTACAGAATGTGACATTTGAGTTTGGGGCAAGAGTCATTGTGAGTGAGGCCAATTGGTCCATCCAACCAGGCGAACGCATTGGTTTAATTGGCTATAATGGAACAGGAAAATCTACTTTATTGAAAATATTGGTGGGGCAATTGAACCCTAGCAAGGGTACGGTGGAAAAAGGAAGAGACACCACCATTGGCTATTTACACCAAGATTTACTAAGTTTTGATACCAACGAATCCATCACCGAAGTAGCCTTGGGTGCTTTTGAAAGAGTACGTGAATTAGAAAAAGAAATAGAGCAATTAGGCAAGGAACTAGAAGCCAATTCAGAGGACAACGATTTACTTATTAAATACACAGATGCCTTACATGAGATAGATTTATTAGATGGCTATAATATTAATCATAAAGCAGAAGAAGTTTTACATGGACTAGGTTTTGCGATTAAGGATTTATCTCGCCCCTACAAAGAATTTAGTGGAGGTTGGAGAATGCGTGTATTACTTGCTAAAATGATTTTACAACAACCCGATGTATTATTATTAGATGAGCCTACCAACCACTTAGACTTACCGAGTATTGAATGGTTAGAAAAATACTTATTGCATTATAAAGGCAGTGTGGTGATTGTAAGTCACGATAAATACTTCTTAAATAAGATGGTGAATAAAATTGTGGAAGTATACCAACAACAATTGCATTTTTATACTGGCGACTACGAGCATTATGAAATTGAAAAAGAGCAAAGAGTAGAAATACAACAACGTGCATTCGAAAATCAGCAAGATTATATTAAGCAACAAGAAAAATTTATTGAAAGATTTAAAGCCAAGGCCTCTAAAGCAGCGCAAGCGCAGTCTATTCAAAAGCGATTGGATAAATTAGATGTAATTGAAGACGTTAAAATTGAGAGACCTAATATAAGAATTAATTTTGCGGTAGATAAAACACCAGGCAAGGTACTAGTAGACTTAAAAGGTATTGGCAAGGCTTTCCCAAATGTTCAAATCTTAGATAACGCCTTTGCAGAAATTGAAAGAGGTGACAAGATTGCACTTATTGGCGCGAAGGGAAAAGGAAAGTCTACTCTACTTAGAATTGTGGCAGGTATGGAAAAATTTGATGGAGAAAGAGTTTGGGGACATAATGTAGAAGAAAGTTTTTATGCACAGCATCAGTTAGAATCTTTAAACCTAAACAATACCATTTTAAAAGAAGTGCAAGAATGCGGTACCAAAAATACCGAATTAGAATTGCGAGCATTACTAGGTTGTTTCTTATTTGGGGGTGATGAGATTGATAAAAAAATTAAAGTATTAAGTGGAGGAGAAAAAGCAAGAGTAGCCCTCACTAAAACTATTATTAGTAAAGCCAATTTTTTAATGCTGGATGAGCCTACCAACCACTTAGACATGGTCACTGTTGAATTGTTAGCGGAAGCCCTTACAAAATATGATGGTACCATTATTTTAGTAAGTCACGACCGCTATTTTATTTCTAAAACTGCCAATAAGATTTGGGAAATTGAAGACGAGAAAATTATAGAATTCAAAGGCGATTATAAAGAATGGTTAGCGTGGAAAGAAAGAATGGCCAAACAAAAAGCGCAATTAGCAGAGCCTGCAAAAAATACAGGATCTAAAGATACGCGCAAGCAAGCAAAACAAGAAGTAGCTGTTCCAGTAGAGATTAAACCTCAAGCCATTGACAAGGATTTGCAAAAGCAAATTCAAAAATTACAAAAAGTGATTGCTCAAATTGAACACAATATTGAAACCCTACATAAGGAAAAAGCCGAAATCGAATTACAAATGGCTGATCCTACCATCTATTCCGATGCAGCGAAATTTCATACAGTAGAAAAAAGCTATCAAGATAAAAATGCTTTGATTCGATCCATGAACAAAGAATATGAAATTGCCTTTAACGATTTATTAATATTGGAAAGCAAATAGGCCTAAAACTAGCCAATGGCTTGTCTTAGTTGGACTTATTCACCTCCAAGCTCATTAACGACTGTTAGTATTACGAATCTGTTCATAATTTGAATGGAAAATTGGGCTCAAATGATTAAATTTGTAGCTCGCTTAATTTAAGAACCAATTGATTTGATCTTGTAAATCAATAGATTAATGCACAATTGAAAATACTATGTCTGCAAAAAAAGTAAATAAAATCGCTGTTTTAACCTCAGGTGGAGATGCCCCAGGCATGAATGCTGCCATTCGCGCAGTGGTTAGAACAGGTGTTCACTATGGAATAGATGTTTTTGGCGTAGCTAGAGGGTACAATGGAATGATCGATGATGATATCTTCCCCATGGATTCAAAATCGGTGGGCAATATCATTCAAAGAGGTGGCACCATTCTAAAAACAGCAAGAAGCGCCGCATTTTTTGAACCAGAAGGTAGAAAAATCGCCTACCAAAATTTAAAGAAAAGAGGCATTAATGGCATCGTGGTCATTGGTGGAGACGGCAGCTTTAAAGGCGCACAAAAATTTAGCAATGAATTTGACATCCCTTGTATAGGTATTCCAGGTACTATTGATAAAGACATTGCAGGCAGTGATTTTACCATTGGTTTTGACACCGCAGTGAATACAGCAGTAGAAGCCATCGATAAGATTAGAGATACCGCAGATGCACATGATCGATTATTTGTGGTAGAAGTAATGGGTCGTGACGCAGGTTACATTGCCCTTCACAGTGGTATTGCTACCGGTGCCGAAAATATTTTAATCCCAGAATCTAAAACAGATATGGATGGCATGATTGCCTCTTTAACTGAAAAAGAAAAAAGAAAAAAATTAGTGAACTTAATTGTAGTGGCCGAAGGTGATGAATTTGGTGGCGCTACAGAAGTTGGCAATTTCTTAAAAGATAAGTTACCTAAGGCCGATATACGTGTTTGTATACTTGGTCACATTCAAAGAGGTGGTTCCCCGAGTTGCTTAGATAGATTAATCGCAAGCCGAATGGGTTATCATGCTGTGGAATGTTTATTGAATGACAACCACAATGTGATGGTAGGTATTGTTGACAATAAAATGAAGTATACCCCACTCGACAAAGCTGTTAAAGCAAAACAAAAAATTTCAGACGAATGGTTGAAGATTGTAAAAATCTTGGCCAGCTAAATAAATAACCCATCAATAAACAATGAGCGCAAATCCAGCATTTAAACAACCACACCACAAAACAAAAATCGTAGCCACGGTAGGCCCTGCTTGCGAATCCTACGATCAATTAAAAAACTTAGTCATTGCTGGTGTCAATGTTTTTCGTTTAAATTTCTCGCATGGTACCCATGAAGATAAAAAAGCCATCATTGACAATATCAGAGGCATCAACAAGGAACTAGACTGCAATGTGGCTATTTTAGGCGACTTACAAGGGCCTAAATTAAGAGTGGGTGAAATTGAAAACAATCGCCTTGAAGTGAAAGAAGGAGATGTTTTAACTTTTACCAATACCAAATGTATAGGCACCCTTGAAAAAATTTATGTCTCCTACCCTAATTTGGCAGGAGATGTAGTGGTTGGCAACTTAATCATGATTGACGATGGAAAGATAGAAGTGAAAGTAAGTAGTGTTGAAAAAAATGGAGACGTAAAAGTAGTAGTTACCTTAGGTGGAATCATCTCTTCTAAAAAAGGGGTGAACTTACCTGATACCAAAATATCCTTACCTGCGCTGACAGAAAAAGATTTAGAAGATGCAAAATTTATCATCCAAGAAGAATTAGACTGGGTAGCCTTGAGCTTTGTAAAAAGAGTAGCCGACATTGAAATGTTGAGAGACCTTTTGAACAAGAGCAAAAGCAAATCGAAGATTATTGCAAAAATTGAAATGCCAGAAGCCTTAATCAATATCCGTGATATTATTATTGCAAGCGATGGCATCATGATTGCGCGTGGTGATTTAGGCGTGGAATTACCTGTTGAAAAAATTCCTTTGATTCAAAAAGAATTAATTAGAAAATGTTTGCATAGAGCTAAGCCTGTGATTGTGGCAACGCAAATGATGGAATCTATGATTGACCGTGTTAAACCCAACCGTAGTGAAATCACAGATGTGGCCAATGCTGTAATTGAAGGAGCCGATGCTGTAATGTTGAGTGGAGAAACCGCTACGGGTCAATTCCCAGTATTAGTCATTGAAACCATGCGCAAAATTATTTCTGAAGTGGAGGAACATGGTTACAAATACAATCGTTCCGAAGATTTAAAACCACAACCGCATTCTCCATCCTTCCTAAGTGATGCATTATGTTACAATGGTTGTAAATTATCGGAAGATACCAATGCACAAGCCTTGGTGGGCATGACGCAAAGTGGCTATACTGCTTTTATGTTGAGTAGCTTCAGACCAAAGTCTCCTTTGTACATCTTTACCAAAGAGAAAAGCTTGGTGAATCAACTCAGTTTAAGTTGGGGCGTGAGAGCTATTTATTACAATAAAGAAGAAAGTTTGGACGGCATTATTACCGATCAAATTCAAATATTGAAGAAGAAAGGATTTGTACAAACAGGGGATGTGGTGGTAAATACAGGAAGTACCCCCGTACAATTGCATTTGCCAACCAATATGATTAAAATAACTAAAGTTGACTAAAAATAAAAAAAGCTCTGATTGATTAGGGCTTTTTTTATACATTTAATGTACCATAGAACTCTATAATTATGTTAGAATCATTTGAAAAAATACCAGTTGAAATTTTCAAAAATCAAACTGAGGGATCCAATGTCTTGGCTAAACAAATAGCCCAGTTGATCAAGGAAAAACAAGCACAAAAATTGCCTTGTGTTTTAGGTATGGCAACAGGCGCTACCCCCATTGTATTGTACAAAGAATTAGTGCGCATGCACAAAGAAGAAGGATTGAGTTTTAAAAATGTAATTACTATAAATTTAGATGAGTACTATCCCATTCCAAGAAGCGCCTATCAAAGTTATTGGAGTTTTATGCATCGTCACTTATTTGACCATGTAGACATTGACCCAAAAAATATTTACCTACCCTCTTCTGAATGGACCAAGGAAGAATTGAAAGAAAAATGTTTAGCCTATGAGCAAACCATTGAAAAAATTGGAGGCATTGATTTACAAATATTAGGTATTGGGAAAAATGGACATATTGGCTTCAATGAACCTGGTTCAAGTTTTCATTCAAAGACTCGAATCATTCATCTTGACCATCTAACTAGAATGGCCAACTTGTATGAGTGGCATGAATTAAGCAATGTGCCTAAACTAGCCATTACTGTTGGTATTAGTAGCATCATGAAAGCCAAGAAAATTGTTTTATTGGCTTGGGGAAATAAAGCAGAGATAGTAGCAAAAGCAGTAGAAGGGATTGTTACAGAACAAATTCCTGCGAG
>CAINEG010000002.1 GCA_903847655.1 uncultured Bacteroidota bacterium | reverse complement strand
TTTCTGCCACAGGCGGAGATTTAGCCAAGGCCTTAGGTATTTCAGCTTCTGCTTTCAAAGCAGGGTCTGGTTACTCTTTCTATATCAGAGTTTTCACTAAGTCTGGTGCTAGATATGATGTAAACAATACAGGTACCAATGGTGGTTCTGGTATATTAGGTGGTCCAACTTACAATACTATGTTCAATTTTGGTGCATTTATTGTATGTGGATATACTAATATGGCTGGTACTTACAAGGTAATCACTGATGACTGGGCTGACTGGTCTCCAGGTGACATCGTTACTGTAAAAGCTGGTACTGCTGCTAATACACTTGATATGAGTGATGTTTGGCCTAACCCAGATTACGGTACTAAAGTGAATCCTTGGATTATCACTATTGATCCTGCTACAGGTTCAATCACTGGTACAACCAAAACAGTATTTGCTGCTTATGGTGCTACTCAAGTGTCTGCAACTGCTATCTCTGGATATGCATTTGCTTGTACTGGTCAATTAAAAATGACTGTTACATTAGGACCATACGGTAACAACAACTTGGTTTTACAAAAGCAATAATTTACCTAGCGTAATTTAAGCGACTATATAAAAGGCCTTCCCGATTGATCGGGAAGGCCTTTTTGCTGGCCCCTGGTTTACCTCAAATAAAAAGCCCTCCGCTGTAATTCAGGGGAGGGCTTTTTAATATCGAGTTGGACTATTTAAATAACTATTTCTTCTTGCTGATCGTCTAAGAATTGGTATTTCACCAAATGGCTGGCATTGGATGCCTGTGATTTCAGTTTGATTTTGTATTTCTTTTTCCAGCGCTTTACAATGCTTGTAAAGATGCCCTTGGTTAAATGGGAATGAATGATAGGGTGTACGACCAAAACCAAGGATTTATGGCCATGAGTGGCCAAATAAGCCAGTTTCTTCTCCATTTCATCCTCCAATAACAAGGCAGAACTTATTTTGCCTGTTCCAGCACAGGCTGGACAATCTTCGGAAGTATTGATATTGACTTCGGGTCTAATTCTTTGACGGGTAGCCTGTAATAAACCAAATTTAGAGATGGACAAGATAGAATGCCTGGCCCGGTCGGTTTTCATGTGTTCCTCCAAGGCTTCCTGCACTTTTCTACGGTTGTCGGGTAGTTTCATATCAATAAAATCTACCACGATAATGCCCCCAATATCTCTTAGTCTTAATTGTCTGGCAATTTCCTCGGCGGCTTCCAAATTGGTTTGCAATGCATTTTCCTCTTGGTTATTGCCCACGCTCTTGAATCCACTGTTCACATCTATCACATGTAAGGCCTCGGTATGCTCTATAATTAAATAAGCACCAGAGTTTAAATTGACCGTTTTACCAAAGCTTGATTTTACTTGTTTGGTAATGCCGTATTGATCAAATATTTCTTGATCACCTGAGTACAAGCTTAAAATATTTGTTTTATGTGGCGCAATTCTTTGAAGATATGTAAGCGTTACATCATAAATCTTTTTATCGTTGACGACGATCTTATTAAAATCCTCACTCAATAAATCTCTTAAGATACTATTGGTTTTACTTTCCTCATTCATGATTCTAGCAGGAGGCAGGGCACCTCTCAAATTAGATTGAATGTTTTTCCAGTTATGGGTGAGGGTCAATAAATCTTCGTGTAATTCTGCAGTGGTTTTACCTTCTGCAGCGGTACGCACAATAATCCCAAAATTCTTAGGGCGCACTGCTTCTAGTATTTTTTGCAATCTTTTGCGTTCGTCGCCTGAATGAATTTTTTTAGATACTGCCACCATTTCATTGAAAGGTGTCAGTACTACAAATCTTCCAGCCAAAGATATTTCACAAGTAAGGCGAGGGCCCTTGGCGGCAATGGGTTCTTTTAAAATTTGCACCAACACAGTGGGCTTCCCATTGAGCACTTCAGAAATTTTTCCAGTCTTTACAATTTCGGGAGCCGATTGAAATTTTGAAAAATCAAATTGATGGTTTTCATCGTTCACAGCCAACTGGGTAAACTTGATCAGGGATTTAACATAGGGGCTTAAATCGGTATAATGCAAAAATGCATCTTTTTCGAAGCCCACATCTATAAAGGCAGCGTTCAAACCAGGGATAATTTTTTTTACTTTCCCTAGGTACAAATCGCCCACAGACCAACGGGCATCCATCTTTTCGTTGTGTATTTCTACCAACTTTTTCTCCTCCAATAAGGCTATTTCAACCCCATCAGCCGAGCTATTAATTATTAATTCTTTATTCACGGTAGCGCAACTTTTTAAAAACAGGTAGCCTGCAAAATAGCGAGCAGCTGCTTTATGTTTTTTGAATCACGACCACTTTACAAAGGAAGGAAAAGGTAAGGTAAAGTTGCTAAGTAGATAAGTGGTGTGCAGTTTGAAAAATAGACAAACGTATTTATTTAAATAAATACGTTTGTCTATCTAGGAAGAGAACTATTTGTTCTTTTTCTTATGACGATTCTTTCTTAAACGTTTTTTTCTTTTGTGCGTCGCAATTTTATGACGCTTTCTTTTTTTACCACAAGGCATGTCGAATAATTTTTGTTATAAAATGTTATTTCTTTAATTCTTGAATTCGCTTAGAGACGGCCTGCTTAGCTTCTGGAATGTTCACCAAATCTTTTACCTTGGTATACCATTGTATGGCGATGGCTTTTTGATTGGTTAACTCATAACACTCCGCCAGGTTCACCATGGCTTCGATGTTATTGGGTTGGTCATTTAACACAATTAAAAAGCGTTCGATGGCTTTTTCATATTGTCCTGACTTCTTACCCCCCAAGGCTAAAATAAGTTGGCCATAATCGTTGTGTGGATTTTTGTCCACTACTTCTTTTACTTTTAAAATGCCTTGCATCGGGTTGTCTGAAATATTTCCAAACAAGTAGCAAGCACCTAAATTTATTTTTGCTGAATCATTTATTGGGTTGATAACCAATGCTTTCTCTAAAAGAACTTTTGCATTACTTGCCATCCAATTTTGAAGGGCAGGCGGTGCATCCGGGTTGGTAAAGTTATCTACCAACTGCTGGGCTGCAAAAGTGAGGCTTTTTTCAGTATTTTCCAACAAAGCAGCACTGTAAGTATAATATAAATAAGGTTCTATGCGCTGGGCCTCCTTGGCCCAAAATTGAGCAAGGGCCTTATAGGTTTTAATGCTGTCAGCTATCTTGGAATTTGTATTGAGTTGATTTTCAATGCTTAGTAAGGCAATTTTTTGATCGGCTGTCAATGAGGTTTTAGCCCCATCAATCAATGATTTAGCGTTAACACCCTGATTAACAGCTGCTTCAGATGTGGAAGCCAACTCTTTTTTGTTGGTTCTTGGAACAAAGATGTACAGAATGCTAAATAGAATTAAACCCGCAATAATAGCAATCCACTGCGCTTTTTTCAAATTAGGTCAATTTCTTGCAAAGGTAAGTTACTTACGTTTGCTTTTTACTTCGTTGACAAATTCTTTTGCTGGCTTAAAAGCAGGGATAAAATGTTCTGGAATTTCTACGGCAATGTTTTTCTTAATGTTACGTCCAATTTTTGCCGCTCTTTTTTTAGTAATAAAGCTGCCAAAGCCACGTATGTATATGTTTTGGCCGTTTGCTAAATTTTCTTTCACTTCCTTAAACATAGTTTCTAAAGTAACGAGTACGTCAACTTTAGGGATTCCAGTTTTGTCAGAGATTTGATTAATGAGATCAGATTTTCTCATGAAATTTAGTTTTGATGTTTGTAATTAAAAATAAATCAATTTTCGCCTTTTTACAACTATATTCTATTATTTTTATTCATTTTG
>CAINEG010000001.1 GCA_903847655.1 uncultured Bacteroidota bacterium | reverse complement strand
TATTGATATTGGAGGTGGTACAACAGGTATTACAGTTATTGCACTTGCAGGAATAGTTTGTGATCAAAGTATTCGAATTGCAGGGGATGAATTCACCGCAGATATTATGGAAGCACTAAGACGTTATCATAGTTTATTAATTGGCGAACGTACTGCAGAACAAATTAAAATTCATGTGGGTGCTGCTTTAAAAGATTTAGACAACCCTCCAGATGATATGCCAGTCAACGGTCGTGACTTAGTTACTGGTATTCCAAAACAAATTATGGTTACTTATCAAGAAGTAGCTGAGGCTTTAGATAAGAGTATTTTTAAAATTGAAGAGGCCATTTTAAAGGCCTTGGAAACTACCCCTCCAGAATTAGCTGCAGACATCTATCGTAGAGGTTTGTACATCACAGGTGGCGGTGCATTGTTGCGTGGACTGGATAAAAGATTAAGTCAAAAAATTAAATTACCTGTACACATTGCAGAAGATCCACTTAAAAGTGTAGTGCGCGGAACAGGTATTGCGTTGAAAAATTATCAACGTTTTCCATTTATCATGAGATAGTATCAAATGAAGAATATCATTGGGTTTATTAGACAAAATTTTACTTTCCTAAGTTTCTTGATACTGCAAATTGTATCACTAGTCATGTTGTCTTCCTACAATAAAACTTACGAAACATTTTTTGGGGGCTGGAGCAATCAAGTGACTGGCCAAATCAATAAGCAATACAATGGCTGGTCTTACTTTTTTAATTTAAGAAATACCAACGCACAATTGATTGCAGAAAATGCAATGCTCAGAAATCAATTGGGGCAAAATTTTGTTCCAATTGATACCACAAAAAAAGCAGGTACACTTATTTTGAGAAAAGACAGTCTTGAAAAAACAAGAAAGTTTTTCTACTACCCAGCTAAAGTGGTGGGCAACACTTTTACCCTTCAAAAAAACTATATCATCATTGAAAGAGGTGCTTTGCAGGGCGTAAAAAAAGACATGGCAGCCATCAGTGCAGAAGGCAGTATTGTGGGTGTGGTGGTAGAAGTGAATGACAATTACAGTAAAATAATGAGCTTACTTCACCGTAACAGCAAGGTAAGTGCGATGTTGAAAAAAGACAAGATAGCAGGTAGTATAGAATGGGATGGAGACAACCCCAGTGTACTAGTTTTAAAAAATATCTCCAAGAGTGCCGCCCCTAAAATTGGAGACTCTGTTTTAACCAGCCCTTATTCTTCCAATTTCCCCGCTCAATTAATGATTGGCAGAGTCAGTTCTATTCTCAAAGACCCTTCCAGTAATTACTTGACCTTGAATGTAAAATCAACCACCAATTTTTATAATTTAGAATACATCTATTTGGTAGAAAACAAACGCATGGCCGATCAACAAAACATAGAAAAAAACGAGCCTAACAATGAATAATCTGATCAAATACTTTATTAGGTTTGTTTTGTTTTTATTCCTTCAGGTAGTAATACTGAACGAAGTGCCCCCTTTGCATCAATTCATTACACCTTATTTGTATTTTTTATTTTTGCTATGGCTACCCTTTGGCACCAAAAGAATTACGCTAACCCTACTTGGGTTTTTTACTGGTTATACCTTAGACTTATTCACCAACACCCCAGGCTTGCATGCAGCAGCTTGTACCCTGCTGGGTTATTTTAGACCCACCATATTGAGTTTACTTTTATCTCAAGAAGCTTCTGAAGAATTCAATCGAGAACCTAGTATTGGATCTATGGGTTGGGGACCTTATGCTTTCTATATTATCTCACTTACCTTTATGCATCATTTCTATTTGGTTTTACTAGAATGGCTGCAATTTGGTTCCTTTGGCTATTTCTTAGGCAAAGTAATTTTCACGACTTTAATCAGCGTACTTTTAATTTTCCTATTGGAGCTGGCCATGAATCGAAGAAAAATAAAAAGATAATTCATCGTTATGTACAATTCCAATCGAGGTCGTATCATTCAAATTATTATCGGAATTGTCTTTGCTTTTATTATTGTGCAGTTGATCAGCTTACAAATTTTTTCCTCCAAATATGTATTGGCTGCTAACAACAATGCCATTTTTAGAAAAATAATTTATCCCGACAGAGGCATCATTTTTGATCGTAAAAAAAGAGCTCTGCTTGAAAATACCATTAGTTATGATTTAGTCGTCATCCCCAATGAAGCTAGGGGGGTGGATACCGCTACACTTTGTGCCATTCTTAAAATTGACAAAGAAGCGTATGCCAAAAGAATGATAGAAGTGATTATAAAAAATTCAAGAGTTAAATTAGGAATTTTTGAACCCTTTCTTTCTTCAGAAGTGTATGCACAAATTACAGAGAACTTGTATCGTTTTCCTGGCTTCTCCTTATCTGAAAGATCCATCAGGAACTATCCTTACAATACGGCAGCACATGTTTTGGGTTATGTTGCAGAAGTAGATACAAAATTTTTAGAGAAGCATGCAGAAGAGGGTTATGAGATGGGCGATTATGCAGGCATGACTGGTTTAGAAAAACAATATGAGTCTATCTTAATGGGACAAAGAGGTGTGAAAAGATATCTAAGAGACAACAAAGGAAAAATACAAGGCGCTTTTGAAAAAGGTCAATTTGACACCATGGCTATTGCAGGTAGGAATTTATATACCAGCATGGATGTCGAAGTACAGCAATTGGCTGAAAAATTATTACAACATAAAATAGGAAGTGTAGTGGCATTGAATCCAAAAACAGGAAGCGTCATTGCGATGGCGTCTAGCCCAGGGTATAATCCTAATTTATTAACAGGGAATCAAAGAAGAAAAACTATTGGTCGATTATTAACTGATACAGCCCGTCCTATATACAACCGTGCCATTAAAGGTCAATACCCTCCTGGTTCTACTTTTAAACCTTTGGGCGCTTTGATTGCATTAGATGAAGGATTAATCACGCCTAGTTTTGGTTACAATTGTTTTGGTTTGTATACCTCCTGTGGCGATCCTAGAAAATGTGAGCACCACAATGCAGGCCATGCAGCTAATTTACAATTGGCCTTAGCCAATTCATGTAATTCTTATTTTTTACAAGTCTTTAGAATGGCCATTGACAATCCCAAATACCATGATGCAAAAAAAGGCTATTTGAAATGGAAGCAATACATGAATAGCTTTGGCCTAGGACGAAAATTAGGGATTGACTTGCCTAGTGAAAATAGAGCAAGTATTCCTGATACATCACAATACAATAGAGACTTTGGTGGGGCTAAGTATTGGAATAGTTGTTACATGTTAACTTTAGGTATTGGTCAAGATAGAATGACCGCAACCCCTTTACAATTAGCCAATGCGATGGCCTTTATTGCGAATAAAGGATATTATTATACGCCACATTTTATTGATAGTGTAGAAGAAGAAGATGAATTAGATAAAGAATTATTAGCCAAGTTCCGCGTCAAGCAAGAAGTGACTAAAATACCTACTCAATATTTTGATGTTATCAAAGACGGTATGCATGATGTAACTGTTTATGGTACGGCTGCTTTTATCAAAGTACCGGGCCATGAATTTTGTGCTAAAACTGGTACAGCACAAAACCCGCATGGAAAAAATCACTCCTTATTTGTTTGTTTTGCACCCAAAGACAATCCCAAAATTGCAGTAGCTGTAATTGTAGAGAATGCAGGCTTTGGCGCCACTTGGGCGGGACCTATTGCAGGACTGGTCATGGAGAAGTATTTGAATGATACTTTAACTAAAGAAAGTAAAACCAAGGTGGATTATTTATCCAATGTAGATTTAATGCCATCGGCGATTAAAGACTGGTATATCAGAAACAATAAAACTGAAATGTTAACACCGCTCAATATCAATAACGACGAATTGTCTGATATTTGGGACATGGAAATGATAGCTGAAACAGTCCCCATCCAACTTAAAATGGATACGGTAAAAAAAATAGATAGCTTTCAAAAGAATCAGCCACCCAATGCACCAATTCCTGCTACCAAAAAAAATAAAGAAAGCGCATTGAAGCCTAATCAAAAAAAGAAAAAACTTAGTTCAAAATAAGATGTCAGCAAAAACCAATACCGATTTTTCTAAAGGAACAGACCTAGCAGTGATCGTGCTCTACTTGCTCATGGTATCCTTAGGTGTGCTTTGCATTTTTATGGTAGAATACAATCCAAGCATTAATTGGAGCAATTCTTTTTTAACTGCAAAAACAAATTTTAGCAAACAAATTTATTTTGCCATTTTCTGCGCCTTCATTGCCATTTTTATTTTGCTTTTGGATAGTAAGGTATTTACCGCTTTGGCCAACCTTTCCTATGTAGCAGGCATATTGTTAATGCTGGCTACCTTTGTATTAGGTAAAAATATCAATGGATCGAAAAGCTGGATTCCTATTGCAGGTGGTTTTAATTTACAACCTGCTGAATTGTGTAAAATATTTACCGCGCTATTCATCGCCAAGTATATCTCCAAACCCGAGACCGACTTTAAAAAATTAAAGTCACACTTGATTGCTGGCGCTGCCATTGCGCTGCCCGCTGTATTGTCAATCCTGCAACATGAGATGGGCTTAGCCTTGGTTTATAGTGCTTTTATCTTCGCCATGTATCGAGAAGGGCTTCCTCCAGTCATTTTAGTGGTATTGCTTTCCTTTGCAATTTTAGTCATTGCCACTTTATTGCTTGAGCCAAGCTTGCTGGCCATTATATTAACGGCGATTGCAGGTTTATTTATTTTTTCTATGCTCAAAAAATTTAAAAAAAATAAAAATAAAATTTTGCTCGTTCTAGGAATTTGGGGTATTTGCTTTGGTACAGTTCGCTATGCAGTGCCTTATATTTTCAATCATGTATTTGAATGCTACCAAAGTACTAGGATATACAGCATGGTGGGGAAAGAATATGATTGTTCGCAAAATAAAAAATCAGTTGCTAGCTCCGGCGAGCGACATGGTAAAAAACCAGACGATTACAATGTCAAACAAAGTAAAATTGCCATAGGCTCTGGTGGATTTTGGGGCAGAGGATTTTTAAAAGGCACACAAACCAGGGGCAAATACGTACCCGAACAACATACCGATTTTATTTTTACTTCCTTAGGAGAAGCTTTTGGTTTTGTAGGTACTTTTATTTTTTTAGGCTTGTATTTATTTTTCTTATTCAGGCTAATACGTATTGCCGAAAGACAAAGAAGTGCTTTTTCAAGAGTGTATGCCTACAGTGTGGTGGGAATTTTCTTTTTCCATATTGCTGTCAACATCAGTATGACCATTGGCTTGTTTCCCGTAGTGGGCATTCCTTTGCCTTTGATTAGTTATGGAGGATCTTCCTTATTAACTTTCACCGTACTATTATTTATTTTATTAAGATTAGACGCAGACAGGCAAATGGTGCTTCGTTAATGCTTATTTTTGCTTCATGCGTATTCACCCTTTATCCGAAGGCAGTTTTTTTGTAGACCAGTCCAAAGTCTTTGTACCTTTTGATAGCAGTCATCAACAAGTTGAAAATAGACCCAAGGTGAGTATTTTAGTAGAAGTGCAACCTTTTGTGGTCATTACCGAAAAGGAGATCATTTTATTAGATACGGGATTAGGTTACCATAATAAAGAAGGCATTTTACAAATTCATGCCAATCTGATGACACTTGGGATCAACCCCTCCTCGGTCACCAAAGTTTTTTTAAGTCATTTACATAAAGACCATCTAGGAGCCATTAGTTACTTACATCCCACCCATCAAGAAAGATATATCAGTTTTCCTTATGCGAAATACTATGTACAAAAAAGAAACTTCGACGAAGTCATAGAAAATTCCAAAGACCCCAATGTTAGGACACAGGTGGAAACACTTGCAGGTTTTAGTGGAGTAGAATGGTTGACAGAAGACGAAGGGATCATTGATGAGCTCATTCATTATCAAGTGACTGGGGCCCACAGCCCATTTCATCAAGTCGCCTGGATCAAGGAAAATGGAGAAACCTTATTTTTTGGTGGCGATGTTGCCCCTCAATTACAACAAATGAAATCTAGGTTTGTGGCCAAGTATGATCTAGATGGTAAAAAGTCTATGGAATATAGGCGTGAATGGTGGGAAAGAGGTAGTAAAGAACAATGGACTTTTGCTTTCTACCATGATCTTCAACATCCCACACATCTTCCTGCTAAAGAAATATAAAACGAACATTCATTAGGAATCAATGCTGGTAAGGCTTTCATAAATCAAAACTTTATTTGTAGTACCTTTGGGATGCAAATTATGCCAGTCGCCAACAACAGCTATTCACAACAATTTAGAAGAAATGTATCTGATAAATACATTATCTACAATAGTTTATTTGCAGCATTGCCTTATTCTGGCGTTGCTAATGTGGGCGCTTTGCTTCCTATTCTGTTACAAACCTGTGAGGAAGGATATGCCAAAGGAAAATCACCCAGCGAAATCATCGACTACTTTTTTAGTCGACATACCCAGGTAGAAACAGAAACAGAAAAAATTGATCACCTGTTTAAATATGTACAATACATAGAAAGACAGGTAGTCTTATTTGACGCGATTGAAGATGCTGCCTTTACTTCGGTGAACGACATGGAAGGACCAGGCAGTGTAAAAACTTTATTGAGAGATGCCAACTTTACTGGTAAAAATCAAGCTTTAAAAAACAAACTTGAAAATTTTAAAGCCCGTATAGTTTTAACTGCACACCCCACCCAGTTTTACCCAGCCAATGTATTAGGCATTATCCATGACATGGGGGAAGCCATTGGTAAAAATGATTTTCATACCATCAACCAATACATTCAACAATTGGGCCTAACTCCCTTTTTTAATAAAAAACAGCCCAGTCCTGCAGACGAGGCCTTGAACTTAATGTGGTATTTGGAAAATGTTTTTTATCATGCCATTGGCAATATTTATAGCGGCATTGTGAATGAAGTATTTGACGGTCAATACAGTGGCAATAATCCTTTTATCGAATTAGGCTTTTGGCCAGGTGGTGATAGAGATGGCAATCCTTTTGTGAATGCTGCCACCACCCTCAATGTGGCCAAGGGTTTAAGAAGTAGCATCATTGTTTGTTATTATAGAGATGTAAGAAAATTAAAAAGGAAACTAACTTTTTCAGGTATCGATTTGCTTTTAACGAATCTAGAAGCGAAATTGTATGAAAATGTTTTTAGACCAGATGAAAGCCATCCCATTGAAAAAGAAGAAATCAT